>NZ_JBIUVJ010000058.1:1460-33287 GCF_044742875.1 Pseudomonas sp. NPDC087817 | reverse complement strand
ACCACGGCCTCGCCCGCCACGTTGAAGGCGCCTCGCACATGGCCGAGGGCTACACCCGCACCAAGGCCGGCAACATCGGCGTGTGCATCGGTACTTCCGGCCCTGCCGGTACCGACATGGTCACCGGGCTCTACAGCGCCTCGGCCGACTCGATTCCAATCCTCTGCATTACCGGCCAGGCACCCCGCGCCCGTATGCACAAGGAAGACTTCCAGGCGGTCGACATCACCAGCATCGTCAAGCCCGTCACCAAGTGGGCGACCACTGTTCTGGAACCGGGCCAGGTGCCTTACGCGTTCCAGAAAGCTTTCTACGAAATGCGCTCCGGCCGCCCTGGCCCTGTGCTGATCGATCTGCCGTTCGACGTACAGATGGCCGAAATCGAATTCGACATCGACGCTTACCAGCCGCTGCCATTGGCCAAACCGACCGCGACTCGCGTTCAGGTCGAGAAGGCCTTGGCTCTGCTCGATCAGGCTGAGCGCCCACTGCTGGTGGCCGGCGGCGGCATCATCAACGCTGACGCCAGCGACCTGCTGGTCGAGTTCGCCGAGCTGACCGGTATCCCGGTTATCCCGACCCTGATGGGCTGGGGCACCATCCCGGACGATCACCCGCTGATGGTCGGCATGGTCGGCCTGCAGACTTCGCACCGTTACGGCAACGCCACGATGCTCAAATCCGACGTGGTGCTGGGTATCGGTAACCGTTGGGCCAACCGTCACACCGGTTCGGTTGACGTCTACACCGAAGGCCGCAAGTTCATTCACGTCGACATCGAAGGCACGCAGATTGGTCGTGTGTTCACGCCGGATCTGGGCATCGTGTCCGACGCCGCTGCTGCACTGACCGTGTTCATCGAAGTGGCCCGTGAATGGCAAGCCGCCGGCAAACTGAAAAACCGCAGTGCCTGGTTGCAAGACTGTCAGCAGCGCAAAGCCAGCCTGCACCGCAAGACCCACTTCGACAACGTGCCGGTCAAACCGCAGCGCGTTTATGAAGAGATGAACCAAGTATTCGGCAAAGACACCTGCTACGTCAGCACCATTGGTCTGTCGCAGATTGCCGGCGCGCAGTTCCTGCACGTCTACAAGCCGCGTCACTGGATCAACTGCGGCCAGGCAGGCCCGTTGGGCTGGACCATTCCGGCAGCGCTGGGCGTGGTCAAGGCCGATCCGAGCCGGAAAGTCGTGGCCCTGTCGGGGGACTATGACTTCCAGTTCATGATCGAAGAACTGGCGGTCGGCGCTCAGTTCAAACTGCCTTACATCCACGTCGTAGTGAACAACTCGTACCTGGGTCTGATCCGTCAGGCCCAGCGCGGGTTCGAAATGGACTACTGCGTGCAGCTGTCCTTCGATAACCTGAACGCGCCGGAACTCAACGGTTACGGGGTTGACCACATCGCAGTGGCCGAAGGCCTCGGCTGCAAGGCGCTGCGTGTGTTCGAACCGTCGGAAATCGCCCCTGCCCTGCGCAAGGCCGAACAGATGATCGAAGAGTTCAAGGTGCCGGTGATCGTCGAGATCATTCTGGAGCGTGTGACCAACATCTCCATGGGTACCGAGATCAACGCCGTCAACGAGTTCGAAGACCTGGCGCTGGTCGGCAACGATGCGCCAACGGCGATTTCGCTGCTCGACTAACTGCTGACCGCTCTCCCAGTGGGAGCGGGCCTGCTCGCGAAGACGGCTTCATATCCAACACCGATGTTGGCCGATAGACCGCTTTCGCGAGCAGGCTCGCTCCCACAAGGGGAACCTCACAAGATTTACGGGAGACCACCATGCCGCGTTTCGCAGCCAACCTGTCCATGCTGTTCACCGAACAGGATTTCCTTGCCCGTTTCGACGCCGCCGCCAAGGCCGGTTTCTCGGGCGTTGAATACCTGTTCCCGTACGACTTCAGCTCTGCCGAAATCAAGGCCAAGCTCGACGCCAATGGTCTGACCCAAGTGTTGTTCAACCTGCCGGCCGGTGACTGGGCCAAGGGCGAGCGCGGTATCGCCTGCCTGCCGGATCGCGTTGAAGAGTTCCGCGCCGGGGTCGATCTGGCCATCGCTTACGCACAAGTACTGGGCAATACCCAGGTCAACTGCCTGGCCGGTATCCGTCCGCAAGGCGTTGACGACGCCACGGTAGAAAAGACCTTCGTCGCCAACCTGAAATACGCCGCCGACAAGCTGCAGGCAGCGGGCATCAAACTGGTGATGGAAGCGATCAACACCCGCGACATCCCGGGCTTCTACCTGAACAACACGGCGCAAGCCCTGTCGATTCGCGAGCAGGTCGGCAGTGCCAATCTGTTCCTGCAATACGACATCTATCACATGCAAATCATGGAAGGCGATCTGGCCCGCACCCTGCAATCGCACCTGGGCGAGATCAACCATGTGCAGCTCGCGGACAACCCGGGGCGCAACGAGCCGGGCACCGGTGAAATCAACTACCGCTTCCTGTTCGAACACCTCGACCGCATCGGTTATCAGGGTTGGGTGGGTTGCGAGTACAAGCCGCTGACCACCACTGAAGCGGGCCTTGGCTGGCTGAAGACCCACAACGCAATCTGAGTTCGAGTTTTCAACATGGGTCTGTACTTGAAACCAGATCCCCTGTGGTGAGGGGATTTATCCCCGACCGGCTGCGCAGCAGTCGTAAAACCTGCACCCGGGATTGAAACTGATTGGCGCTAAAAACTGGGGCAGCTTCGCTGCCCATCGGGGATAAATCCCCTCGCCACAAAAGCCCATCGGTTGCAAACCGGGGGAAAGACAAAAACAAGAGGATTTTCTCATGGCTAAAATCGGATTTATCGGCACCGGCATCATGGGCCACCCAATGGCGGCGAACCTGCAGAAAGCCGGTCACAGCCTGTTCCTGTCGGCGCATCACGACGCCGCCCCGGCTGATCTGGTTGCCGCTGGCGCCGTCGCCCTGGCCAACCCGCGCGAAGTGGCGCAGGAAGCTGAATTCATCATCGTCATGGTCCCGGATACCCCACAGGTCGACGACGTGCTGTTCCGCGCCGACGGCGTTGCAGCCGGTATCGGCAAAGGCAAAGTCGTCATCGACATGAGTTCGATCTCGCCAACCGCCACCAAGGCGTTCGCCGCGAAGATCAACGAGAAAGGCGCGCAGTACCTCGACGCACCAGTGTCCGGCGGTGAAGTCGGCGCCAAAGCTGCGACCCTGAGCATCATGGTCGGTGGCGACGCCGATGCCTTCGAACGCGCCCTGCCGCTGTTCCAGGCCATGGGCAAGAACATCACCCTGGTGGGTGGCAATGGCGACGGTCAGACTGCCAAAGTCGCGAACCAGATCATCGTCGCGCTGAACATTCAGGCCGTCGCCGAAGCCCTGCTGTTCGCTTCGAAAAACGGTGCCGACCCAGCCAAGGTGCGTGAAGCGCTGATGGGCGGTTTCGCTTCGTCGAAGATCCTCGAAGTGCACGGCGAGCGCATGATCAAAGGCACCTTCGATCCAGGCTTCCGCATCAGCCTGCACCAGAAGGACCTGAACCTGGCCCTGCAAGGCGCCAAGGAGCTGAACATCAACCTGCCGAACACCGCCAACGCCCAGCAAGTGTTCAGCACCTGCGCGGCCATCGGTGGCAGCAACTGGGACCACTCGGCGCTGATCAAGGGCCTGGAACACATGGCCAACTTCTCGATTCGCGACAAAAAATAATCTGCGCCTCTGGCTCGCTCCCTGTGGGAGCGGGCTTGCCCGCGATGGCATCGACGCGGTCTGCCTGCAAGACCGCAGCGCCTGAATCGCTGGCAAGCCAGCTCCCACAGGGACCGGGTCGCTGCACCGTTGTCGCTCCACTCCAATAACAAGAATTCCGGGAGCCCGCCATGTCGGTCGATCCGCAACAACTGCTGCGCGAGCTGTTTGCCACAGCCATCGACGCGGCCCATCCGAACCAAGTCCTCGAAGCTCATCTGCCCGCCGACCGCACTGGTCGCGTGATCGTCATCGGTGCCGGCAAAGCCGCCGCTGCCATGGCGCAAGTGGTCGAGCGCTGCTGGGAAGGTGAAGTGTCTGGCCTGGTAGTGACCCGTTACGGTCACGGCGCCCCGTGCGAAAAAATCGAAGTGGTCGAAGCCGCGCACCCGGTGCCGGACGCTGCCGGTCTGGCCGTGGCCAAACGCGTACTCGAGCTGGTCAGCAACCTGACTGAAGACGACCGCGTGATTTTCCTGTTGTCTGGCGGCGGCTCTGCCCTGCTCGCCTTGCCGGCCGCCGGCATCACCCTCGCCGACAAGCAATCGATCAACAAGGCCCTGCTCAAATCCGGTGCGACCATCGGCGAGATGAACTGCGTGCGCAAGCACCTCTCGGCGATCAAGGGCGGACGCCTGGGCAAGGCCTGCTGGCCTGCGACGGTTTATACCTACGCCATTTCCGATGTGCCGGGCGACCTCGCCACGGTCATCGCTTCCGGCCCGACCGTGGCCGACCCGAGCACCTCGGCCGAAGCGCTGGCGATCCTCAAGCGCTATGCCATCGAAGTCCCGGCCTCGGTACGCAACTGGCTGCAAAGCCCGGAATCGGAAACTGTCAAACCCGGCGATCCGAGCCTGGCGCGCAGTCATTTCCAGTTGATCGCCCGTCCTCAGCAGTCGCTGGACGCCGCTGCGGTGAAATGCCGTCAGGCCGGTTTCAGCACGCTGATCCTCGGCGACCTCGAAGGCGAGTCGCGCGAAGTGGCGAAAGTCCACGCCGGCATCGCCCGCCAGATCATCAACCACGGCCAGCCACTGGCGGCGCCGTGCGTGATCCTTTCCGGCGGCGAAACCACCGTGACCGTGCGCGGCAATGGTCGTGGCGGGCGCAACGCCGAATTCCTCCTCAGCCTGACCGACAGCCTCAAAGGCCAGCCCGGCGTCTATGCCCTGGCCGGTGACACCGACGGCATCGACGGCTCGGAAGACAACGCCGGAGCCATCATGACCCCGGACAGCTACGCCCGCGCCGCCGCCCTCGGTCTGAGCGCCAGCGATGAGCTGGATAACAATAACGGCTACGGCTATTTCGCAGCGCTCGATGCACTGATCGTCACCGAGCCGACCCGCACCAACGTCAACGACTTCCGCGCCATTCTGATCCTCGAGAGTTCTAAATCATGACGCCTGATAAAAAGGTCAAAATCCTCGCCACACTCGGGCCTGCGGTCGATGGCATCGAAGACATCCGCGAGCTGGTCGAGGCCGGGGTCAACATCTTCCGCCTCAACTTCAGCCACGGCGATCACGCCGACCACGCCAAGCGTTATCAGTGGATCCGCGAAGTCGAGCGCCAGCTCAACTACCCGCTGGGCATTCTGATGGACTTGCAAGGGCCGAAACTGCGCGTCGGCAAGTTCGCCGACGGCAAGGTCCAATTGCATCGCGGCCAGGCATTCCGCCTCGATCTGGACGCGACGCCGGGCGATGAACGCCGGGTGAATCTGCCGCATCCAGAAATCATCGCCGCACTGGAAGCAGGCATGGATCTGCTGCTCGATGACGGCAAACTGCGTCTGCGCGTGGTGACCAAATACCACGACGCGATCGACACCACCGTGCTCAACGGTGGCGAGTTGTCGGACCGCAAAGGTGTGAATGTGCCGCAAGCGGTACTCGACCTGAGCCCGCTGACCGCCAAGGATCGCCGCGACCTGAGCTTCGGCCTGGAACTGGGGGTGGACTGGGTAGCGCTGTCGTTCGTGCAACGTCCGCAAGACATTCTCGAAGCCCGCGAATTGATCGGCGACAAGGCCTTTCTGATGGCGAAAATCGAAAAGCCGTCGGCGGTTGAACAACTGCGCGAAATCGCTGAATTGAGCGACGCGATCATGGTGGCCCGTGGTGACCTCGGCGTTGAAGTGCCGGCGGAAAGCGTGCCGCAGATTCAGAAAAACATCATCACCACCTGCCGCGAACTGGGTAAACCGGTGGTGGTGGCGACGCAGATGCTGGAGTCGATGCGCTTCTCCCCTGCCCCGACCCGCGCTGAAGTGACTGACGTTGCCAACGCCGTGGCCGAAGGTGCCGATGCGGTGATGCTGTCGGCGGAAACCGCGTCCGGCGAGTACCCGCTGGAAGCCGTGCAGATGATGAGCAAGATCATCCGCCAGGTTGAGAACGGTCCGGATTACCAGACTCAACTGGACGTCAGTCGGCCGAAAGCTGAAGCGACCGTTTCCGATGCGATCAGCTGCGCGATCCGTCGCATCAGCAACGTGCTGCCAGTGGCGGTGTTGGTCAACTACAGCGAGTCGGGCGCATCGAGCTTGCGTGCTTCGCGGGAACGGCCGAAAGCACCGATCCTCAACCTCACGCCAAACCTGCAGACGGCGCGGCGTTTGAGTGTGGCGTGGGGCATTCACTCGGTGGTCAACGATCGCCTGCGTCAGGTCGACGAAGTCTGCTCGACCGCGCTGGAAATCGCCCAGGCACAAGGCATGGCCGAGCGTGGCGATACGTTGCTGATCACGGCGGGTGTGCCGTTCGGGCAGCCTGGATCGACTAACTCGCTGCGGATCGAAACGTTGATCTAAAGAAAGCTACACAACCTGTGGCGAGGGAGCTCGTCGAGTCGTCGCACCGTCCCGCTCGACTGCACAGCAGTCGTCGCTTTTAGGGCATGACGGTTTTCACAGAAAAACCGCATCAACCCATGTTGGGGCCGCTTCGCGACCCAGCGGGAGCAAGCTCCCTCGCCACAGAGATTCATATAACAAAGAGATTCATTGTTTTTACTGGCCTCTTCGCGAGCAGGCTCGCTCCCACAGTTGATTTGTGAGCACCACAAAATCAATGACTGAACAAAGATTCAATGTGGGAGCCAGCCTGCTGGCGAAGCAGGCGACTCGGTTTCACTGACTTTTTAGAACTGCCATGCCTGCCAATCATTTCAACACCCACTGCCCCGACTGGGCCGAGGCTTTGCTCAACGGTTTCAGTCAAATATTCCTTCAGCGCCATCCGCTGTGCGGCCTGCTGTGCCTCTTGGCGATCCTGCTCACTGCGCCCGTGCTGTTTGCCGGTGCGCTGCTCGGTGCTGTCGCCGGGTTGCTCACCGCACAACGACGCAACTACGCCAAGGCGGATCGCCAGGCCGGGCTGTTCAGCTACAACGGCGTTTTACTCGGCCTGTTGCTGAGTCTGTATTTCCCTTGGTCGCCGATGCTGCCGCCGCTGATTCTCGCTGCCGGCGGCCTGAGTGCGATGCTCACGCAGCAATGGCTCAAATATGTGTACCGCAGCCGATCCATACCGGCCTACACCTCGCCGTTCGTGGCCATGAGCTGGGCGTTGTTGCTGTTCGCTGAACCGTCAGCGCCGATGGCTCACATCGAGATGAATACGCTGAACCTGCTCGCGGCCGAGCTCCGAGGCTTGGGCCAGGTGATGTTTCTCGACCATCCATTGGCAGGCGCGCTGATCGCCGCCGGTTTGTTGATCGCGGATCGCCGCGCCTTCTGCTGGGCGCTGCTCGCATCTGCCATCGGCCTGGGCTCCAGCCTGCTACACCACGAAACCAGCGCTGCGCTTTTCGGCCTCGGCAGTTACAACGCGGTACTGGCCGCCCTCGCCTTCAGTAGCCAACGCCAACAACCGTGGTTGCCGCTGGTCGGCATCGTCCTCGCACTGCTGGTCACGCCGCTGTTTGCCGCCATCGGCTTGGCCACATTGACGGCGCCGTTCATCCTCGCCTGCTGGCTGATTCGCGCCGGGATTCAAATGCTCGGCAAAGCCACGGTAGACAGTGCGTCTTGCGCTCACGGGGAGAATCAACCTAGGCTGCGCTGATCTTTGATTCAGGCGTTTTCCATGGACAGCAGCAGCAACTGGCGTGAACGGCTTTACGTCATGATTTTCCAGAGCGACACCCTCGCCGGGCGGCGCTTCGACGGCATCTTGCTGTTGATCATCCTCGCCAGTCTGGTGATCGTGATGCTCGACAGTATCGACAGCGTTCACCGCAACTACGCCGATGTGCTGGCGTACATCGAGTGGGGCTTCACGATCATCTTTCTCGGCGAGTACATCCTGCGTCTGTACTGCTCGCCCAAGCCGTTGCGCTATGCCTTCAGTTTTTATGGACTGGTGGACCTGCTGGCGATCGTGCCGGGCATCCTCGCGCTGTATTACAGCGATGCGCAGTACCTGCTGATTATCCGGATCATTCGGATGCTGCGGATTTTCCGCGTGCTCAAGCTCAGTCCGTACCTCAAGCAGGCCAACTATTTGATGTCGGCGCTGCGCGGCAGCAAGCAGAAGATCGTCGTGTTCCTGGTCAGCGTCTGCACGCTGGTGACGGTGTTCGGTACGTTGATGTACGTGATCGAAGGCCCGGAACATGGCTTCACCAGCATTCCCAAAGGCATCTATTGGGCTATCGTGACCCTGACCACGGTGGGCTTCGGCGACATCGTGCCGAAGACGCCGCTGGGCCAGGTGATTTCGTCGCTGGTGATGATCACCGGTTATTCGATCATTGCCGTGCCGACGGGGATTTTCACCGCCGAGCTGGCCAACGCCATGCGCGGCGAACAGCTGCAACACGACTGCCCGGTGTGCAAGAAAAACAGCCACGAACACGGCGCGGCGTTCTGCTCGCGCTGTGGCAATGCGTTATTTAAGAAACTGGAATAAGCACAGAGCTTTTTAATCTTTAAACGACTATGCGGGCGCCGTTATAGTCAGTGGCAAATGAACATCACCCCTGCTTCTACACAGATAAAACAAGGAATGCGCAGTGAAAAAACTCTTTGGCGCCTCACTTCTCGCCGCCGGCCTGGCCTTGGCCAACATCGCTCAGGCAGCCCCGACGCTGCTTAACGTTTCCTACGACGTGATGCGCGATTTCTACAAGGACTACAACACTGCGTTCCAGAAACACTGGCAAGCCGAGCACAACGAAAACATCACCGTACAGATGTCCTTCGGCGGTTCGAGCAAGCAAGCGCGCTCGGTGATCGATGGCCTGCCGGCTGACGTCATCACGATGAACATGGCCACCGACATCAATGCCCTCGCCGACAACGGTCAACTGGTACCGAAGGACTGGGTCACCCGTCTGCCGAACAACAGCGCACCGTTCACCTCGGCCACTGTGTTCATCGTCCGTAAAGGCAATCCGAAAGCCCTGAAAGACTGGCCGGATCTGCTCAAGGACGGCGTGCAGGTAATCGTGCCGAACCCGAAAACCTCGGGCAACGGCCGCTACACCTACCTCTCGGCCTGGGGTTATGTGCTGAAGAACGGCGGTGACGAGAACAAGGCCAAGGACTTCGTTGGCAAACTGTTCAAGCAGGCGCCAGTACTCGACACCGGTGGCCGCGCCGCGACCACCACGTTCATGACCAACCAGATCGGCGACGTGCTGGTGACCTTTGAAAACGAAGCGGAAATGATCGCTCGCGAGTTTGGTCGTGATCAGTTTGAAGTGATCTACCCAAGTGTTTCTGCTGAGGCCGAGCCACCGGTGTCCGTGGTCGATAAAGTCGTCGACAAGAAAGGTTCACGCGCTGCTGCCGACGAGTACCTGAAGTACCTGTGGTCGCCGGAAGGTCAGGAAATTGCAGCCGCTAACTACCTGCGTCCGCGTGATCCGGCGGTACTGGCCAAGTACACCGACCGCTTCCCGAAAGTTGATTTCCTTTCGGTGGAGAAGACTTTTGGTGACTGGCGCACCGTGCAGAAAACTCACTTCAATGATGGTGGGGTTTTCGATCAGATTTATAGCGGGCAGTAAGGTTTAGGCTGACATGAAAAAGGCGACCCTCAGTGGTCGCCTTTTTTGTGCACATCTGAATCCAACACAAACCCAATGTAGGAGTGAGCCTGCTCGCGATAGCGTTCTATCATTCAGCACATTTGGGGGCTGACAGACCGCTATCGCGAGCAGGCTCACTCCTACAGGGAATTGTGTTTAGGCAGTTACATCGGCGGGGTTACACCATCCTTTCCAGCGGAAATCGACTGCGCCGTCAGCGTGCCATCCGCACTCTGCGTCACGAACGAAACGATCTTCACCCCAACCTTGAGCAAGCTGCGATCCCCCGGCATCAAATTAACGATCGGCACATCCTCCGGCACCAGAATCTTCTGCTGGCCACCCTTGTAATTCACCGTCAAAACCCGGCCATTGCTGACCACCAGATCACCGACACTGCCATTGGTCATGCTGCTGCCCTTGGCCAGATCAAACGGCCGATGTCCATCGCCGCTGCCAGCCAACTCCGGCGGGAATACATGCACCTCCAACGCCTTGAGCGTGCCGTCTTCCTGTGGCATGGCCGCCGAGCCGATGTAGCTGCCGGGCTTGATGTCTTCGATATTGGCGAGGGTCACGGCGCGGACCTTGGTGTCCTGGGTCAACTGGATCACCACGTTCTCGCCACTGTTGACGTGGACTTTCAAGGAGGCGGCGCTGACGCCAGTGATCTCGCCGCGCACGCCAATGCGCATCCCCGGCGCGTCGGCCGCTTGCACGCTGTTCGCGCCCAGCAAGCCGAGCATGGCTATGGTTGCGGTGTAACGAAGCATCTGACGATACATTGCAATCCTCCGGTCATGAATGTTCAACAAGTCGATGCAAACATAAGCACGCTATCGAAGAAGATGTAAGTGAATGTATCATCGACCGTCAACGGCCGGACGCAAGGTCCACTGAAGAACATTGAACCGATGACAGCCCGTCATTCCGCAACGGAATAACTGATATCAATCGAAGGCGCCTTCTGCCCGCCTGGCTTGTCCCTTAGCCTCACCGCATTCCCTTTCGCTGGATCGAGAAACCTTATGACCGCCACAACTCACGCAATGACCCGGGGAATGGTGCTGCTGTTCGCTTTCTGCTGCGGCGCCATCGTTGCCAACATCTACTACGCGCAGCCGATCATCGGCCTGATTGCGCCGGACATCGGCCTGACCGACACCATGGCCAGCTTCATCGTCTCGCTGACCCAGATCGGTTACGCGCTGGGCCTGTTCTTCCTGGTGCCGCTGGGCGATCTGCTGGAAAACCGTCGGTTGATGATCATCACCACGGTGGTGGCGATTGCCAGCCTGCTCGGTGCTGCGTTCACCGATCAGCCCAATGTGTTTCTGCTGATCTCGTTGTTGGTGGGCTTCAGTTCGGTGTCGGTACAGATCCTGATTCCGCTGGCTGCACATCTGGCGCCGGAAGAATCTCGTGGACGCGTCGTCGGCGGGATCATGGGCGGCTTGCTGCTGGGTATTCTGCTGGCGCGACCAGTGTCGAGCGTGGTCGCCGACCATTTCGGCTGGCGGGCGATGTTCATGATCGCGGCGGCATTGATGGCGGCGATCAGCGTGGTGCTGGCCCTGACCGTGCCCAAGCGCCAACCGGATCACAGCGCCTCTTACGCGCAACTGATCGGCTCGCTGTGGACGTTGCTGCGTCAGCAACCGGTGCTGCGTCAGCGGGCGTTTTATCAGGGCTGCATGTTCGCCACCTTCAGCCTGTTCTGGACGGCGGTGCCGCTGGAACTGGCACGCAACCATGGCCTGTCGCAAAGCGAGATCGCGATCTTCGCCCTGGTCGGCGCCATTGGAGCCATCGCCGCGCCGATCAGCGGACGCCTGGCCGACGCCGGCCATACCCGCATTGCTTCGCTGCTGGCCATGGTGTTCGCCAGCCTGAGCTTCCTGCCCGCCTTTATCCACCCGGCCTACAGCGTCATCGGTCTGGCCGTGACCGGCGTGGTGCTCGACTTCTGCGTGCAGATGAACATGGTCCTTGGCCAACGCGCGGTGTACTCGCTGGACGCGAAAAGCCGTGGTCGCCTGAATGCGCTGTACATGACCAGCATTTTCATCGGCGGCGCCTTCGGCTCTTCGGTGGCCAGCGCGGTATTCGAGCATGGCGGCTGGTTGTGGATCGTGATTGTCGGCAGCGCGTTTCCGGTGTTGGCGTTGCTGCGGTTTTTGAGTGTTTCGCAGCGTGGTTCATTGGCAACGGCGTAAGACGTAAAAGCTTCGCGAGCAAGCTCGCTCCCGCAGGTTATTCATTGATCCCGCGGGAGCGTTGTCACTCAATACCGAACCAGTTTTTCCATCGCCGCATCCGCCAGAAAGGAGGAGCGGCTTTTCACGTTGTGCTCACGCACGTAGCGATCAATTCTCTGGATCACGTAGCCGGGCAGCGTCACGTTAACCTTCTCGGTCTTGCCCAAATAAGGCGAGATGTCCAGTTCCAGCATGCCCCAACCCATCTCGGCGAATTCCGGATTGTTGCGATGTGCCGCCGCAGAAGTTGGCAACGGAATGGGCTCTCCGTCCGCCGCGATCTCTTGCAGCATGATGTGTGCGATCTCAACCGCTGCGTTGTAGGCATCTTCAAAGCTATCCCCCGCCGTGACAGCGCCGGGAATATCGGGGATCTGAATACCGATGGCGGTGTTCTCATCACCCCACTCGATGCAGATGGGATATTGCATTATGGATCTCCTTCGAAACTGGCTGGCGGGTTGTACAGCCCGGCACGCCTCCTGATACTTTTGACCGTCCCCAACGGTAAATCCTTTTTCGGATGAGGCACGGGAATCGTGTACGGGTTGTAACGGTGCCTGAAGATGTGATGGCTGCCGGTAATCCCGTCCAGCGTCCATCCTGCCTCCTCCAGCTCCTTGATCAATAACCTGCTTTGCACCAACCGCCTCCTTGCCTCGGCCTGTTAAAAGTAACTCTAGAGTTATCTTTACTCAAGCATAGAAATCCGCAGAGCGACGCCCGGTTGTTTTACAGCGTGTGATTGAAACCGCTAAACCTTGAGCGCTGTGCAGCACTTCCATGAGCAATTTCTGTGGGCACCCAACAGGCACACAGCAAAACGGCGATCCAAAGATCGCCGTTTTCATTACTGTCCGAACTGCTTGCCCAACCCCGGCGGCACGCCGTGGATGTCGGTGTCTTCCCACGGGCCGTTGGGGCTGATGGAGCGGCTCCAGCCGTTGTTCCAGCGGAAGTAGGTGCGTTGGCGGTAGAAGGTGTTGGTTTGGCCGTCGAGGACGTAGACGCCGAGTTTCTGATCCCAATGGCTGTTGCCACCCGGTGGTGGAGCGAAGCTCGCCGAAGTACGCGGGACCGGTTTCGCCGGTTTGGCGGGGATGCTTTTGCCCGGTGTCGGTGAGGTCGACGGAGTCGGGCTGGGTTGCGACGGCGGAATTGGCGGCAGGTTGGTGGTCGGTTCCGGCCGTTGCACCGCACATGCACTCATGCCCAGGGCCAGTGTGAGGACTGTGATTCGGGCGATGGTGTGCATGGCGGTGCTTTCCTGTTTTTATTCCCGGTGGTTATTTGTCCGGGCTGTCGATGGTCAGTGTTTGTGGCGCGGTGGTGCTGCTGGCCAGAGGGCCGCTGCGAGCGACCCACTCCCCGGCGGTCGGCTGACCGGCCCGGGAGATGCGCGCAACCAATTGGACTTCAGGGAAGTTCGACAGTTTCAACTGCGGCATCATCGCGTCGGCATCGCCCAGTTCGACGGTCACCGGCAGATCGGCCACGGTCAGGCGTTTGGCCGCCAGCGGCGCTGGAGGCCCGGACGTGGCGCGGGCAAAGATGAACACGCTGTCGCCCGGCTGCACCCTGCCTTTGAGTTTGCTGGCCAGATCGACGCGAACCTTGAGCAGTGCGGCAGTTTTGGCCGCTGGAGCCTCGGCGACCTTGCCGCCGCTGGCTTGCAGGCGCTCGGCGGCACGCTCGATCCCGCCTTGCAGCGCTTCGCGGGACTTGTCGTCCGGTGGCAATTGCGCCAGCAGACGATTCCAGTAATCGATGGCTTGCTGATAGCGCTCACCTTCGAATGCGGCGATACCCAGCAGACCGAGGCTGGTGACTTCTTTCGGATCGGCCTTCAGCGCTTCATCGGTCAGGGCTTGAATCTTGTCCGACCACTTTTTGCCATCGGCAAAATACTGCGCCTGCGCCCACTGCCCGAGCAGTTCCGGCTGGCGGCCGGCGAGGTTGGCGGCGCGTTCGAACATCTTCGCCGCGTCCGCCGGACGCTCCTGAGCCATGTAAGTGCGACCGAGGAAGTACAGGCCTTCCGCCGAATCCGGCTGCGCGGCAACCGCGCGCTCCAGACGTTGGGTCATCTCTTCCATCGACTGCGGTGCCTGGGCGAATTCGCGGGTCAGTTCGACTTTGTCGGCAGCACCGAAATGCAGGTACAGACCTAGTCCCAACACCGGTACAAGCACCGCCGCCAGCAACGGCAACGGCTTGCCCAGCTTCGACACGCGCGGCGCTGTAACGCCTTCGGTATCCGCCAGCAATTCACGCGCAGCCTCAGCGCGACCGCTGTCCATTTGCGCGGCGTCGAGCACGCCTTCAGCCTGTTGCGATTGCAACTCGGCCACGCGCTCCTGATACAGCGCAACGTTCAGGGCAGTGCGATCTTCTTCACGCTGGGCGCGACGTTCACGCAAAACCGGGATCAGCAGAAAACTCAGGGCGACCAGAAGCAACAGCCCTGCGGCAAGCCAGAAATCAATCATTCTTGGTTTTTATCCAACAGTTGGTCGAGGCGCTGACGCTCATCGGCGGAAAGCGATTGCGGGGTTTCGGCGCGTTGCCCGCGACGACGGCGGACGATCACCGCGATCACCACAAAGCCACCGAGCAGCAGCGCGGCCGGGCCGAACCACAGCAAGGCAGTCTTGGCATTCAGTGCAGGTTTGTAGCGAACAAAATCCCCGTAGCGATCGACCATGAAGTCGATGATCTGCTGATTGTCCTTGCCCTCGCCGAGCATGCGGAAAATCTCTTTGCGCAAGTCAGCGGCAATCGGCGCGTTGGAATCGGCGATGTCCTGGTTCTGGCATTTGGGGCAGCGCAGTTCCTTGGTCAGTTCGCGGAAACGCTCGCGGTCACCTTCTTTGGCGAACTCGTAAGTATCGATGGCGGCGTGCGCCACACCGGCCAGACTCAAGCCCAATACCACGGCGGCTAAATAACGCTTCATGGCTTGGCCTCATCGACCAGCGCCTGATACTTGGCCGCGAGTTTTTCGCGCCAGACCTGCTCGTCGATCACACCGACGTATTTGTCACGAATGATGCCTTTGGCGTCGATGAAAAAGGTTTCCGGCGCGCCGTAGACACCCAGGTTCAGGCCCAGCGAGCCTTCGTCGTCACGGATGTCCAGCACATACGGATTGTGGAATTCGGCCAGCCACTTCAGCGCATCGGCGTTGGTGTCCTTGTAGTTGATCCCGTAGATCACCACACCGCGCTCGGCCAGTTTGTTCAGCACCGGGTGTTCGACCCGGCAGGAAATGCACCAGGTGCCCCAGACGTTTACCAGGGCAGGTTTACCGAGAATGTCAGCCTTGGTCAGGGTCTTGTCGCCCTGCACTGCCGGCAACGAAAACTCCGGGAACGGTTTGTTGATCATGGCCGACGGCAGCTCCGCCGGATCAAGGTACAGACCGCGATAAAGGAATACCGCCACCAGCAGGAAAATCGCCAGTGGCACCAGCATCAACCAACGTCTCATGCAGCCGCTCCCGTCATGCCTAGCGCATCACGCACCTTGGATTTCACCTTGACCCGATAACGTCGATCCAGCGCCGCCAGCAAACCACCCAAACCGGTGAGCAAACCGCCGAACCAGATCCAGCGCACAAACGGTTTGACATGCACGCGCACCGCCCACGCGCCGTTTTCCAGCGGCTCGCCGAGGGCAACGTAGAGGTCACGGGTGAAACCGGCGTCGATTCCGGCTTCGGTCATCATCGAACTCTGCACGGTGTACAGGCGTTTTTCCGGGTGCAGCACGCTGATTTCCTTGCCGTCGCGAATGACCCGAATGGTGCCCTTGTCGGAGGTGAAGTTCGGCCCTTCGAAGTGCTTCGCGCCTTCGAAGACAAACTGATAACCGGCCAGCGCCATCGACTCGCCCGGCGCCAGACGCAGGTCGCGTTCGGCACTGTTCTGGCTCGACAACACCACGCCCAATGCACACACGGCGATGCCGAGGTGGGCGATCTGCATACCCCAGTAACTGCGGGTCAGGGTAGGCAGGCCTTTGATCAGGCCTTTGTGGCGGGTCTTGTCGAAAATGTCGCGCACGCCGGCGAGCAATACCCACGCGGCGAGCAGGAAGGTCGCGATCACCGCCCAGTTGAAATCACCGTAGGCGACGCCGGCCACGACTGCCAGCGCGACACTGCCGAGCAACACCGGGGTGAGCATGCCAACCAGCCATTTCACCGGGGTGTCTTTCCAGCGCACGATCACGCCGACCGCCATCACCAGCATCAGCAACGCCATCAACGGAATGAACAGCGCATTGAAGTACGGCGGGCCGACCGACAGTTTGGCGCCGCTGATCGCATCGAGAATCAACGGGTACAAGGTCCCGAGCAGAATCATCGACGCCGCTACCACCAACACCAGGTTGTTGCCCAGCAGCAGGGTTTCCCGTGACCACAGATTGAAGCCGACCTGACTTTTCACCACCGGCGCACGCAAGGCAAACAACGTCAGCGATCCACCGACCACAAACAGTAGGAAGATCAGGATGAACACACCGCGCTCAGGGTCGGAGGCAAAGGCGTGCACCGAGGTCAGCACGCCGGAACGTACAAGGAAGGTACCGAGCAGGCTCAACGAGAACGCGGCAATTGCCAGCAGCACCGTCCAGCTCTTGAATACGCCGCGTTTTTCCGTGACCGCCAACGAGTGGATCAGCGCGGTGCCCACCAGCCAAGGCATGAAGGAAGCGTTTTCCACCGGGTCCCAGAACCACCAGCCGCCCCAGCCGAGTTCGTAGTAAGCCCACCACGAACCGAGGGTGATGCCGATGCCGAGGAAGGCCCAGGCGACGATGGTCCACGGCCGCGACCAGCGTGCCCACGCCGCATCAAGACGCCCACCGAGCAGTGCCGCAATGGCGAACGCGAAGGCCACGGAAAAACCGACATACCCCATGTAGAGCATCGGCGGATGGACGATCAGGCCGATGTCTTGCAGCAAAGGATTGAGGTCGCGACCGTCCGCCGGAATCTGCGGCAGGATCCGCGAAAACGGGTTCGACGTGAGAATCAGGAACAGCAGGAAACCGGTGCTGATCATGCCCATCACCGCCAGTACGCGGGCAAGCATGACTTGCGGCAATTGCCGCGAGAACACCGACACGGCGAAGGTCCAGCCACCGAGGATCAACGCCCACAGCAGCAGCGAACCTTCGTGGGCGCCCCACACCGCGCTGAACTTGTAGTACCACGGCAAGGCACTGTTGGAGTTCATCGCCACATAGCCGACCGAGAAATCATCGGTCATGAAGGCGTAAGTCAGGCAGCCGAAGGCAAACAGCAAAAAG
Source organism: Pseudomonas sp. NPDC087817 (assembly GCF_044742875.1). NCBI lineage: Bacteria > Pseudomonadati > Pseudomonadota > Gammaproteobacteria > Pseudomonadales > Pseudomonadaceae > Pseudomonas > Pseudomonas sp. NPDC087817. The sequence goes on along the minus strand of NZ_JBIUVJ010000058.1, from coordinate 15,946 downwards.
GCAAACTGCCCCCATGCGGCCGGCTGGGCCAGACTCATCCAGAAACGGTCGCCGCGCCATGCACCGACCAATGGCACCACGGCTTGCACCAGCGCAAAACACAGCGCCAGAATCATCGCCAGATGGCCCAGTTCAGGAATAAATATCGCGGAAGTCATCGATCAACCCTCCTTCGCTGGGGTCGGTGCGGATTGACCGCTGTCTTTCAACGCTTTGGTCACTTCCGGCGGCATGTACTTCTCGTCGTGCTTGGCCAGCACTTCATCGGCGACGACCACACCGTCCGCATTGATCTTGCCGAGGGCAACGATGCCCTGCCCTTCGCGGAACAGGTCCGGGAGGATGCCGCGATAGGTGATGGTCACGGCTTTGTTGAAGTCGGTGACGACGAATTTGACGTCCAGCGAATCCGGAGAACGCTGCAGCGAGCCCTTCTCGACCATGCCACCGGCACGGATGCGCGTGTCGTGCGGCGCTTCACCGTTGGCGATCTGGGTCGGGGTGTAAAACAGATTGATGTTCTGCTGCAGGGCGCTGAGGGCCAGGCCGACGGCAGCGCCGACTCCGACCAGAATCGCCAGAATGATGATCAAACGTTTTTTGCGCAGCGGATTCACTTGCCGTTCTCCCGGCGCAGACGACGCGCCTCTTGTTGCAGATACCGCTTGCGGGCCACGATCGGCGCCGCCACGTTGAAGGCCAGTACCGCCAGACAGATGCCGTAGGCCGACCAGACATACAGGCCATGATGGCCCATGGCGAGGAAGTCGCCGAATGAAGCAAAACTCATCGAGCGGCCTCCAGACTGTGCTGCACTTCTTCTTTGACCCAACTGGCGCGGGCTTCGCGCTTGAGCACTTCCAGGCGCATGCGCAGCAACAGCACGGCGCCGAAGAAGCAGTAGAAACCCAGCACCGTCAGCAGCAGTGGCAGCCACATCTCGGCAGGCATTGCCGGTTTTTCAGTGAGGGTAAAGGTCGCGCCCTGGTGCAGGGTGTTCCACCACTCCACCGAGTATTTGATGATCGGAATGTTGATCACGCCGACGATGGCCAGCACGGCGCAGGCCTTGGCGGCACTGTCGCGGTTGCTGATGGCGTTGCCCAGCGCGATCACGCCGAAATACAGGAACAGCAGAATCAGCATCGAGGTCAGCCGCGCGTCCCAGACCCACCACGAGCCCCACGTCGGTTTGCCCCAGATCGCCCCGGTGACCAGCGCCACGGCGGTCATCCATGCGCCGATCGGTGCGGCGCATTGCAGGGCGACGTCGGCCAGTTTCATTTTCCACACCAACCCGACCACGCCGCAGACTGCCAGCATCACGTAGATCGACTGAGCGAGCATCGCAGCGGGCACGTGGATATAGATGATGCGAAAGCTGTTGCCTTGCTGATAATCCGGCGGCGCAAAGGCCAGGCCCCAGACGACGCCGACACCAATCAGCAGCAACGCTGCAATGCTCAACCACGGCAAGAACTTGCTGCTGATGCCGTAAAACCACTTGGGCGAGCCGAGCTTGTGAAACCAGGTCCAGTTCATACTGTTTCCATCACGGGTGCCGCTCATCGGTGTGAGCAGTCTCAGGGTCTTTGCTGGTTAAATTTTAACCAGACCTCATTATTCGCCGACGCTGATCTTCAGGCCAGCCGCTATTGCAAAAGGTGTCAGGGTGATCGCCAGGGCGGTCAGGCTACCAAGCCACAGCAGATACCCGGTCGCCGGCATGCCTTGCAAAGCCGCCTGCAGGGCGCCACTGCCAAGGATCAACACCGGGATGTACAACGGCAGAATCAGCAGCGCCAGCAACAGGCCACCGCGCTTCAAACCCACCGTCAGCGCCGCGCCCACCGCGCCGAGCAAGCTCAACACCGGCGTGCCCAGCAGTAACGAAAGCAGCAAAACCGGCAGACACGCGGTCGGTAAACCGAGCATCAACGCCAGCAAGGGCGAGAGTAAAACCAGTGCCAGCCCGGAAAAAAGCCAGTGTGCCAGCACCTTGGCCAATACCAGAAGTGGCAGCGGGTGCGACGAAAGGACCCACTGTTCCAGGGAGCCATCTTCAAAATCACTGCGGAAAAGCCCGTCCAGCGAGAGCAGGACCGACAAAAGCGCCGCCACCCAGACTAACCCCGGGGACAGGTTTTGCAACACTTGCGTTTCCGGGCCGACGGCCAGCGGGAACAAAGCGATGACGATGGCGAAGAAAATCAGCGGATTGGCCAGTTCCGCCGGGCGGCGAAACAGCAGTCGGGATTCACGGGCAACCAGCAGGCCGAACACACTCATACCGCCCAATTCCCCAGATCGATGTCGCGATAACCGGCCGGCATCCGGCTCAGGGTGTGGTGCGTGGTCAACACCACCAGGCCGCCGCGCTCGCAATGACCAGCCAGATGTTCTTCAAGTTGCGCCACCCCTTGCTTGTCGAGGGCGGTGAACGGCTCGTCGAGAATCCACAGCGGCGGGCTGTCGAGATATAAACGCGCCAGTGCCACACGGCGCTGCTGACCGGCGGACAACGTGTGGCAGGGAACATCTTCGAAACCGCGCAATCCTACGGCTGCCAGCGCTTGCCAGATGGCATCGTGTTCGGCGGGATGATGCAGGGCGCACAGCCAGGAGAGGTTTTCTTCCGGGGTCAACAGGTCCTTGATCCCGGCGGCATGGCCGATCCACAACAGATTGCGCGCCAGTTCGCTACGCTGCTCGGTCAGCGGCTGGCCGTTGAGCAGGACTTGACCGTCGGTCGGTTGCATCAGCCCGGCCAACAGACGCAACAGACTGGTTTTGCCGCTGCCGTTGGGACCGCTGATTTGCACCATATCGCCACTGGCCAGTCTCAATTCGAGATTTTCGAAGAGCAGCCTCAAGTCACGTTCACACGCGAGGGCAACGGTTTGCAGGACAGGACTGGTCAAGGGATCACGGGCCTTATACGGTTCAAGTCGGCTCGGGTGCGGCCGTTAAAGAGATGCAGCATAGATGCATTGACGGCTCGTTCTAGAGAGCTGCGTCAAACAATTGCTATGTTTTTTGAACGAAGCGCAAGACGGGCGGCATTATACATGTCGTGCCTTACTCTCAAGAGTGCAATTTCCTCAGGTTGTGTCCGCGTATGACAGGCGAAATGAACATCCTCCCGCTCCCGCCCACCACCCCGGCGACCGCTCGCCCGCAGGTGGGTGAGCTGCTCAAGCTGCTGACGCCGGTTGAAGGCTTGATCGGCGCCGGGCAGAGTGCCAAGGCCGAGGTGTTGTCGCTCAAACAGGCGGATCAGACGTTTCAATTATTGCTGAAGGTGACGCTGGACAGCGGGCGGCAGACCACCGTGCAAGCGACCAGCAATCTGCCATTGCCGCAAGGCACCAGCCTGGCGATCACCCAGCCGTCGGCAGGCAATCTGGCGATCACTGTGCAACAGGCGATTGCCAGCAGCGTCGCCACCCTCACCCGCATCGACACCGCGCAACTGCCGGTCGGTACTTTGTTGCAAGGCAAGGTGCTGACCTCGCAGGTCGTTGCGCAGCCACCGGGTCAAGCGACGGTGTTCCGCTCGATGGTCAGCCTGCTCAATACCGCGTTGAGCGGCAGTACCCTGAGCATCGACAGCCCGCAACCGCTGCGTATCGGCACCCTGCTCTCGGCGCTGGTGGAAGATTCGCAAACCCTGAAATTCCTGCCGCTGAGCAGCCGTCAGGAGCAACTGGCGGTGAGCCAGCAACTGGTCGGCCAGCAGAGTCGCCAGGCATCGCTCAGCGGTTTACTCAACGCGCTGCAAAACCTGCCGGCCGATACCGATCAAACGTCGGCAGATTTGCGCGCAGCGGTGGACAAACTGCTGGCCGGCCTGCCTGACGTGCAGCAACTGAGCACGCCCAAAGGCCTGGCGATGGCGCTGGCCAACAGCGGCATGTTCCTCGAAGCCAAACTGCTGACCGGCCAGAATCCGACGCTGGCCCCGGACATGAAAGCCGGTCTGCTCAAGTTGATCGCGCAACTCACACCCGGCCTGCCCGGCAACACCAATCTGAATGCGATCATTGCCGCCAACACCTTGGCGCAGGCCATGCCGAGTTTCGTCCGCAACGCCCTCGGCATGCTCGGTCAAGTCAGTGCCAAACCGCTGCCAAACAGTTTCCCGCTGCCCGACCGACTGCTGCAAAGCCAGGACGGCGAAGGTGATCTGGAACATTTGCTGCGCCTCGCCGCCGCCGCTGTTTCCCGGCTGCAAAGCCATCAGTTATCGAGCCTGGAACAGACCGGCGTCACCGATGACGGGCGCCTGCTCAGCACCTGGCAACTGGAAATTCCCATGCGTAACCTGCAGGACATCGTGCCGTTGCAGGTCAAGTTCCAGCGCGAAGAAGCGCCGGAGAAAGAGCCCCAACCGAATGAGCGTCGCGACGAACGCGAGTCCAAACAACAATTGTGGCGCGTCGATCTGGCGTTCGACATGGAACCGCTGGGGCCGATGCAGATTCAGGCGCAATTGATTGCCGGCAGCCTGTCGAGTCAGCTCTGGGCTGAACGGCCGTACACCGCCGACCTGATCGAAAACAACCTGTTCGCTCTGCGCCAGCGCCTGCTCGATCGCGGGCTGAACGTCGGCGATCTGGACTGCCACCACGGCACCCCGCCGCAAGGCAACCAAACCCGCCTCGACCACCGCTGGGTTGACGAAACCGCATGAATGACACCACCGCCCCACGCCAGGCCATCGCCCTCAAATACGACGGCAACCACGCCCCGACCCTCACCGCCAAGGGTGACGAGGAACTGGCCGAAGAAATCCTGCGGATTGCCCGCGAGTGTGAAGTGCCGATCTACGAAAACGCCGAACTGGTGCGCCTGTTGGCGCGCATGGAACTGGGCGACAGCATTCCCGAAGAGCTGTATCGCACCATCGCCGAGATCATCGCGTTTGCGTGGAATCTGAAGGGGAAATTCCCCGAGGGACAGGATCCGGATGCGCCGATGGTCGAGAAGGACATCACCGAACGTGGGGATGATTACTGATCGTTCCCACGCTCTGCGTGGGAATGCCGCCCGTGACGCTCTGCGTCACATTTCACAAGCGGAACGCGGAGCGTCCCAAGATGCATTCCCACGCAGAGCGTGGGAACGATCCCGGTACGACAATCAGTTCTTGTGAAGTTTGCGCATCAACTCCGCCTCAGCCTGGGTCAAACCGCAGGACTGAGTCAGTTCATCAACGCTCGCGCCCATCCCCACCAGTTTCGCCGCTTGGGCGAACGACAGGCTCGATGGATCGCGCTGCTCCAGCGCAACAATCTTGTCAGGCAACGGCCCGACGACCGCGCGCAACTCGTGCAGGGCTTCGCCCATGCGCACGTTGCCGTTCTGGTAGTCGTCAACGCGTTTGGCCAGGTCCTTGATGCGCTGATCACGCAGCGCATCGCCATGAGCCTGTTGCGCGGCAATCACTTTTTGCGCCTTGATGTACGACACAAACATCGCCAGCGTGCCTGCCCAGAAAAGGAACAGGACAATAACCGCAACCTCGAGAATCAAATCAGATGCTCTCCAGTTCCGACCATTCTTCTTCACTCATCATCTTGTCCAGCTCGACCAGGATCAGCAACTCGTTGTTCTTGTTGCACACGCCCTGGATGAACTTGGCCGACTCTTCGTTACCGACGTTCGGTGCGGTCTCGATTTCCGACTGACGCAGGTAAACCACTTCAGCCACGCTGTCGACCATGATCCCGACCACTTGCTTGTCGGCTTCGATGATGACGATACGGGTGTTGTCGCTGATCTCGCCGGTGCTCAGGCCGAAGCGCTGACGGGTGTCGATCACGGTGACAACGTTACCGCGCAGGTTGATGATGCCCAGCACGTAGCTTGGCGCACCCGGTACCGGCGCGATCTCGGTGTAGCGCAGGACTTCCTGAACGCGCATCACGTTGATGCCGTAGGTTTCGTTGTCCAGTTTGAAGGTTACCCATTGCAGGATCGGATCTTCGGAACCCTTTGCCGCCGTCGCCTTGTCGTTCATACCCTAGCCCCTCGAAGTACCGCGCCTGGCGGTTTATGTTTCGTTTCCGGCATATCGATGCCGGTACTGTCTGTTATGTCGGTTTGTGGTTCGGCTTACTGCCGGACATGTGTTTTGCCCCGCCGCTGGCGATCAACTCGGCCAGTGCGGCGACATCGAGCAAGGCGCACATGTGTTCAATCACCGTGCCGGCGAGCCATGGCCGCTGACCTCGATGACTTCTCCATTTGATTTCATTCGGATCAAGACGCAACGAACGACTGACCTGATGCACCGCCAGGCCCCACTCGTAACCTTGTACCGAAATCACGTACTGCAAGCCCTGACGGAAGTCATCGCGATAGCGATCCGGCATGACCCAGCGCGCGGTGTCCAGAACTTTCAGGTTGCCGGCCTGGCTCGGCAAGATGCCGAGGAACCATTCCGGCTGGCCGAACAGCGGCGTCAGTTCATGACCGGCCAGCGAATAGATCGAGCCGAGGCACACCAGCGGCACCGCCAACGTCAGCCCGGCCACGTCGAACAGCAGGCATTCGAACGCTTCGGAGGCCCAGGCTGGACGGCCGTCGGTTTCCACGGGCGGTGGCGTATTGCTCGGCGGCAAATGCACTTCCACCAGCGGCGGCACCAGCGTCTGTTCGACGGGTTCGGGCAGCACTGGCGCAGGTGCGGGCATGACTGGCGCAGGCTCGGCCACGACCGGTTCTGGCGTGGTTTTCAGAAGCTGGGTTTGCAACAGCGGTGCGAGCGTGGAAACCGAAGCGCGAACCGGCGCTGCCTCTTCAATCAACGCCAGCGGAGCCTTGGTCACGGGTGCAGCAACAGGCGCGGCAACCGGCTTCACAGCCTGCTGCGCATCACGCGCCTGCTCTTCCAGCACCGCGGCCTGGAATTCATCCAGCGCCGCCGCACTTTCCACCTCTTCAGGTTCCGCTACGAATGCCGCTGGCAACTCGTCAGGAATCTCCTGCAACAAGCCATCCAGATACGACTGCAAGGCCAACTGCGGCTTCGACGTCAACTTAAGCGGCCGATTCATGCTCAAGCCACCTGCGGAACAAGTTGTTGCGCCAACAGATGCTTGAGCAGCGCGCGATAAGCCAGCACGCCACGGCTCTTGCCGTCGAATTGCGAGGGCGTGACACCGGCACGGCTGGCGTCGCGCAGACGCGTATCGACCGGGATGTAACCCTGCCAGATCTCGTCGGGGAATTTGTCACGCAGCACGCGCAAGGTATGCATCGATGCCTGAGTACGGCGATCGAACAGGGTCGGCACGATGCTGAACGGCAGCGCCTGTTTGCGCGAGCGGTTGATCATCGCCAAGGTGTTGACCATCCGCTCCAGGCCTTTGACGGCCAGGTGTTCGGTCTGCACCGGGATCACCAGTTGCTGGCTGGCCGCGAGGGCGTTGACCATCAGCACGCCGAGCAACGGCGGGCTGTCGATGACGGCGTAATCGAAGTCCTGCCACAGCTGCGCCAGACTCTTGGCGATCACCAGACCCAAGCCACTCTGCCCCGGCGACTGGCGCTCAAGGGTGGCCAGAGCGGTGCTCGACGGCAGCAGGGAAATGCGTTCGTCGCTGGTCGACAACAGCAACTGCCCGGGCAAGCCTTGCGGCACAGTGCCCTTGTGCAGAAACAGGTCGTAGTTGCTGTGTTCCAGGCTGTCGGGGTCGTAGCCGAAATAGCTGGTCATCGAGCCGTGCGGGTCGAGATCGACCACAACCACGCGCTTGCCCGCCTCCGCCAGCAAACCGGCTAAAGCGATGGAAGAAGTGGTTTTACCAACACCACCCTTTTGATTGGCGACTGCCCAGACTCTCATTCAGTTCGTTCCTCCCGGTCGAGATGCTCGACCGAGACATGGTTCAGCGTGTTAATGCGGGTGACGGAGAATTGACGGCACTCTCGCGTCCCGGCGTCTTGACCGGGGTCGGTGCAGTTTGTGTGCCAGCACGCTTGAGTGCAGCATCCGGTTGCGCGTTGGCGGTTCCGGTGCCCGTGAGGCTGCGGCGCACATCGAGGTTGCGCGATACCACCAGCACCACCCGACGGTTTTTCGCCCGGCCTTCGGCCGTGGCGTTGTTGGCCACTGGCTGGAACTCGCCGTAGCCCACCGAGGCCAGACGGCCAGGGTTCACACCCTGCATCGCCAGCATGCGCACGATGCTCGCCGAACGCGCCGAGGACAGCTCCCAGTTGGTCGGGTACTGCGCGGTGCGGATCGGTTGATCGTCGGTGAAGCCTTCAACGTGGATCGGGTTGTCGAACGGTTTGAGGATCGCCGCAACCTTGTCGATGATGTTGAACGCGATGTCGCTGGGCATGGCGTCGCCGCTGCCGAACAACAGGCTGGAGTTGAGTTCGATTTCGACCCACAACTCGTTGCCACGCACGGTCATCTGGTTGGAGCTGATCAGATCGCCGAACGCCGCGCTGATGTCATCGGCAATGCTCTTCAGCGGATCGCTGGCGCCGGCGATACCGGCGTCGACCTGCTCGGCATCCTTGACCAGCGGCTTGGCCGGGGTCACGGTCTTCGGTCGTTCTTCGCCGATCGGAATCGGTTTGAGTGAGCGATCGGAGTCGGTAAAGACGCCGATCAGCGCTTCGGAAATAACCTTGTACTTGCCTTCGTTGATCGACGAGATCGAGTACATGACCACGAAGAAAGCGAACAGCAGCGTGATGAAGTCGGCGTAGGACACGAGCCAGCGCTCGTGGTTAACGTGTTCTTCCTGATGCCTGCGACGAGCCATAGTCCATTACCCCCATCAATCCATGAAGCCCTGAAGCTTCAACTCGATAGAGCGCGGGTTTTCACCTTCGGCGATCGACAAGATACCTTCCAACAACATTTCGCGATAACGCGACTGTCGCAACGCGATTGACTTCAGTTTGGCCGCGACCGGCAACAGGATCAGGTTGGCACTGGCCACGCCGTAGATGGTCGCGACGAACGCCACGGCGATGCCGCTGCCCAATTGCGTCGGGTCGGCGAGGTTGCCCATCACATGAATCAGGCCCATCACCGCACCAATGATGCCGATGGTCGGCGCGTAGCCGCCCATGCTTTCAAAGACTTTCGCCGCTTCGATGTCGCGGGCTTCCTGGGTGTAGAAATCCACTTCAAGGATGCTGCGGATCGCTTCCGGCTCGGCGCCGTCGACCAGCAGTTGCAGGCCCTTGCGCGAGTAGCTGTCGGGTTCGGCATCGGCCACGCCTTCCAGACCGAGCAAACCTTCCTTGCGTGCAGTGAGGCTCCAGTTGACCACGCGATCGATGCCGCCGGCCAGGTCCACTCGCGGCGGAAAGAAGATCCAGGCGAGGATCTGCATCGCGCGTTTGAACGCGCTCATCGGCGATTGCAGCAGCGCGGCACCGATGGTGCCGCCCAGTACAATCAGTGCCGCCGGGCCGTTGGCCAGCGCACCGAGGTGACCACCTTCCAGGTAGTTGCCGCCGATGATGGCGACAAACGCCATGATGATCCCGATAAGGCTTAGAACATCCATCAGATACACGCCTCGACGATGTGCTTGCCGATGTCGTCCAGACCGTACACCGCATCCGCGAGATCGGCTTTGACGATGGCCATCGGCATGCCGTAGATCACGCAACTGGCTTCGTCCTGTGCCCACACCGAGCTGCCGCCCTGCTTGAGCAGGCGTGCGCCTTCACGACCGTCGGCGCCCATGCCGGTCAACACGACCGCCAGAACTTTGTCACCGTAGGATTTCGCCGCCGAACCGAACGTGATGTCCACGCACGGCTTGTAGTTCAGACGCTCGTCGCCCGGGAGGATTTTCACCGCGCCACGGCCGTCGATCATCATTTGCTTGCCACCCGGGGCCAGCAACGCCAGGCCCGGACGCAGGATGTCGCCATCCTCGGCTTCCTTGACACTGATGCGGCAGAGCTTGTCCAGACGTTCAGCGAAGGCCTTGGTGAACGCTGCCGGCATGTGCTGGATCAGCACGATCGGCGCCGGGAAGTTGGCCGGCAATTGCGTCAACACGCGTTGCAGGGCAACCGGACCGCCCGTCGAGGTACCGATGGCAACCAGTTTGTAGGCTTTGCGTTTCGGTGCCGGCGACGACGAGCCGGTAGTCGAGGCGCGGCTTGCGACAGGCGCATGCACAGGTGCAGGCGCTGGACGTGCAGGCGCGCTGGTGCTGTGGCTGCTGAAGCTCGACGCCGCCGGAGCAGGCGTCGGTGCAGGCGCAGCTACCGGAGCCGGCGCGCTGTAGGCACTGAAACGACGGTTACTGCGCGAGATGCTATGCACCTTCTCGCACAGCAGTTGCTTGACCTTCTCCGGGTTGCGCGAGATGTCTTCAAAATTCTTCGGCAGGAAATCCACCGCACCGGCATCCAGCGCATCGAGGGTTACCCGAGCGCCTTCATGAGTCAGCGAGGAGAACATCAACACCGGGGTCGGGCAGCGCTGCATGATGTGCCGCACGGCCGTGATGCCGTCCATCATCGGCATCTCGTAGTCCATGGTGATCACGTCTGGCTTGAGGGCCAGGGCCTGATCAATCGCCTCTTTACCGTTGGTGGCCGTACCGACCACCTGGATGCTCGGATCCGCTGAAAGAATTTCCGAGACGCGGCGGCGGAAAAAACCCGAATCGTCCACCACCAGGACTTTGACTGCCATAAACACTCCATTAGGCGCAGCGGGACGTTGTCGCCCCGCCGCCCCGGATTCAAATACGCCGTGCGGCGTAACGCTTGAGCATGCTTGGAACATCGAGAATCAGTGCAATGCGGCCGTCACCGGTGATGGTGGCGCCGGACATGCCCGGAGTCCCTTGCAGCATTTTGCCCAATGGCTTGATGACCACTTCTTCCTGGCCAACCAGTTGATCGACGACGAAGCCGATCCGCTGAGTGCCCACCGACAAGATCACCACATGGCCTTCGCGCTGTTCTTCATGAGCGGCGGAGCTGACCAGCCAGCGCTTGAGGTAGAACAGAGGCAAGGCCTTGTCCCGCACGATCACCACTTCCTGGCCGTCCACGACGTTGGTGGTCGACAGGTCGAGGTGGAAGATTTCGTTGACGTTGACCAACGGGAACGCAAACGCCTGGTTGCCGAGCATGACCATCAGGGTCGGCATGATCGCGAGGGTCAGCGGCACCTTGATGACGATCTTCGAGCCCTGGCCCTTGGTCGAGTAGATATTGATCGAACCGTTGAGCTGGGAAATCTTGGTCTTCACCACGTCCATGCCGACACCACGGCCGGATACGTCGGAGATCTCGGTCTTGGTCGAGAAACCCGGGGCGAAAATCAGGTTGTAGCACTCGGTATCGCTCAGGCGATCGGCCGCGTCCTTGTCCATCACGCCGCGTTTTACCGCGATCGAACGCAGGACGTTCGGGTCCATGCCTTTGCCGTCATCGGAGATCGACAGCAGGATATGGTCGCCTTCCTGTTCGGCTGCCAGCACCACGCGACCACCACGGGCCTTGCCCGACGCTTCGCGTTCTTCCGGCGACTCGATACCGTGGTCGACGGCGTTGCGCACCAAGTGGACCAGCGGGTCGGCCAGAGCCTCGACAAGGTTTTTGTCGAGGTCGGTTTCTTCACCCACCAGCTCCAGGTTGATCTCTTTCTTCAGCTGACGTGCGAGGTCGCGAACCAGACGCGGGAAGCGCCCGAAGACCTTCTTGATCGGCTGCATCCGGGTCTTCATCACCGCGGTCTGCAAGTCAGCCGTGACCACGTCGAGGTTCGACACGGCCTTTTGCATGGCTTCGTCGCCGCTGTTGAGACCCAGGCGCACCAGGCGGTTACGCACCAGTACCAGCTCGCCGACCATGTTCATGATTTCGTCGAGACGTGCGGTGTCGACCCGCACGGTGGTCTCGGCTTCGCTCGCCGGTTTTTCCGGTGGCGGTGCAGCGGCAGCACGGGCCGGAGCCGGTGCAGCAGCGGCAGCCGGTTTTGGCGCTTCGGCTTTCGGTTCAGGCTTGGCGGCAGGCTTCGGCGCAGCAGCAGCGGCCGGTGCTTTCGCAGGCGGCGTGGCGACTGTCGAAGCGGAGCCGGCAGCAGCGGCGCCGACTTCAGTGAACTTGCCTTTACCGTGCAATTCGTCGAGCAGCGATTCGAATTCGTGATCGCTGATCAGATCGCTACCGGCAGCGGCAGCCGCCGGTGCGGCAGGCGCAGGGGCCGAGGCAATCGCCGACTCCAGCGCTTCGACGGCGAAGTTGCCTTTGCCGTGCAACTGATCGAGCAGTGCTTCGAATTCGTCGTCGGTGATGTCCGAGCTGTCGCCTGCTGCCGGCGCTGCAGGTTTGGCCGCCGCCGGCGCGACTGCGTCAGCTGCAAATTGACCTTTACCGTGCAACTGATCGAGCAGTGATTCGAACTCGGCGTCAGTGATTTCATCGCTGGCTGCCTCTTCGGCAGTTTGCGCAGGCGCAGCCGCCGCCGGGGCTTCGGCTTCGGCCTTGACGGCGTTCAGCGAGTCCAGCAGCTGTTCAAATTCGTTATCGGTGATGTCGCCCGAATCGCCTTCGACGACCAGTTCTTCGATCATCTCGGCCACTGGCGAAGCCGGGGCTTGATCCGCCGATTGCGGCTCGGCCAGACGCGCCAGCGCTGCCAGCAGTTCCGGCGTGGCGGCGGTGATCGGTGCACGCTCGCGGACTTCGCTGAACATGCTGTTCACCGCGTCCAGTGCTTCGAGGACAACGTCCATCAGTTCTGCATCAACGCGACGCTCACCCTTACGCAGGATGTCGAACACGTTTTCGGCGATGTGACAGCACTCCACCAGCTCGTTGAGCTGAAGGAAGCCGGCGCCCCCTTTTACAGTGTGGAAACCGCGAAAAATTGCGTTGAGCAAATCTGCGTCATCCGGACGGCTTTCCAGCTCGACCAGTTGCTCGGACAGTTGCTCAAGAATCTCGCCGGCCTCAACCAGGAAATCCTGAAGGATCTCTTCATCGGCGCCGAAGCTCATTAATGGGGTGCTCCTACAGGTCTAAAAACCCAAAAAACCTAAAATTCCAAAACTCTAGAATCCGAGGCTGGATAACAAATCGTCCACATCGTCCTGACCGGACACAACGTCTTCTCGTTTATCGGCATGAATCTGCGGACCTTCACCCTGCGAGAGATGTTTTTGTGGATCTTTTTCTGCAAGCATCGCTGCACGGTCATGTTCGATGCCCGCAAAGCGGTCGACCTGACTGGCCATGAGCACGAGTTTGAGCAAATTGCTTTCGACTTCGGTGACCAGTTGGGTCACACGCTTGATCACTTGACCGGTAAGGTCCTGGTAATCCTGAGCCAGCAGGATGTCGTTCAGATTGCTCGACACCGCACGGTTGTCCGTGCTGCTGCGTGACAGAAAACCGTCGACCCGGCGCGCCAGTTCGCGGAACTCTTCAGCCCCGACTTCACGACGCATGAAACGCCCCCAGTCGGTACTCAAGGCCTGGGCTTCTTCAGCCAGACCATTGACCACCGGAGTGGCGCTTTCCACCAGATCCATGGTGCGGTTGGCCGCGGCTTCTGTCAGCTTGACCACATAGCCCAGGCGTTCGGTGGCGTCGGTGATTTGCGACACTTCCTCAGCCTGCGGCATGTGCGGATCGATCTGGAAGTTGACGATCGCACTGTGCAGTTCACGTGTGAGCTTGCCGACTTCCTGATACAGGCCACGGTCACGGGTCTGATTGAGCTCATGGATCAGTTGCACAGCGTCGCCGAACCTGCCTTTTTCAAGGCTCTCGCCCAGTTCGACCGCGGGTTTTTTCAGGGTCGACTCGAAATCGCCCTGTGAAGATTCGTTATGCTCCATAGCTCCCCCGCGCGTCATCAGCCGATGCGTTCGAAAATCTTCTCGATTTTGTCTTTCAACGCCTGAGCCGTGAAAGGTTTGACCACGTAGCCGTTCACACCGGCCTGAGCGGCCTCGATGATTTGCTCGCGCTTGGCTTCAGCGGTCACCATCAGCACGGGCAGATGCTTGAGTTTTTCATCGGCACGCACGTGGCGCAGCAGGTCGATACCGGTCATGCCCGGCATGTTCCAGTCTGTTACCAGAAAGTCGATGCTGCCGCTGTTGAGCACCGGAATGGCGGTAGTGCCATCGTCGGCCTCGACGGTGTTGGTGAACCCAAGATCGCGCAGCAGGTTCTTGATGATCCGCCGCATCGTTGAGAAGTCATCAACGATGAGGATTTTCATGTCTTTGTTCAATTCGACCTCCAAGCAGTCTTAAACGCGCCCAGCACCTGGGCGCGCCACTTCAATCAATCGGCGCAGCACTCGAAGACTGTCTGGAGCACAACAGAGCAAGACCGGTGCCGTTCATCACCGCACCAGCCTCGTTCGCAGTGTCCCCACACTGCCTTCAGCGCGCTCGCCACTCCCCCAAACGCCCCCGCAAACGGGCCGCGCACTGGCTGTGTAACTGGCTGACCCGCGATTCACT
>NZ_JBIUVJ010000058.1:0-1450 GCF_044742875.1 Pseudomonas sp. NPDC087817 | reverse complement strand
GACGCCAAGGACTTCACCGATCTCCTTGAGGTTCAGCTCTTCGTCGTAGTACAGCGCCAACACCAGTCGCTCACGCTCCGGCAAATTGGCAATCGCGTCCGCCAGCGCCGCCTGGAAGCGTTCATCTTCCAGATCGCGTGACGGCTCAAGATGAGCACTGGCGCCATCCTCGTGCAGCCCTTCGTGTTCGCCGTCCTGCAAGAGGTCGTCGAAACTGAACAAGCGGCTGCCCAGGGTGTCATTCAAAATCCCGTAGTAATCGTCGAGACTCAATTGGAGTTCGGCCGCAACCTCGTGATCTTTAGCATCACGGCCGGTTTTAGCTTCAATTGCCCGAATTGCGTCGCTGACCATACGGGTGTTGCGGTGAACCGAGCGTGGCGCCCAGTCCCCTTTGCGCACTTCGTCGAGCATCGCGCCGCGGATTCGAATGCCCGCGTACGTTTCGAAACTGGCGCCTTTACTGGCGTCGTATTTGGTCGAGACTTCGAGCAGGCCAATCATCCCGGCCTGAATCAGATCCTCGACCTGCACACTCGCCGGCAATCGCGCCAGCAGGTGGTAGGCGATGCGTTTGACCAGTGGCGCGTAACGCTCGATCAACTCGTACTGCGCGTCACGTGCCGACTTCTTGTAGTAGTTCATACCGCTGGCGGTCATAACACAGGCCCTGCCGTTTGCTGCACGAGGCGCTCGACGAAAAACTCAAGGTGGCCGCGCGGGTTGGCAGGCAGTGGCCAGGTATCGACCTTCTGCGCGATTGCCTTGAACGCCAGCGCGCACTTGGAACGCGGGAAAGCTTCATAGACCGCTCGCTGCTTCTGCACTGCCTTGCGCACGCTTTCGTCGTAGGGCACGGCGCCGACGTATTGTAGGGCCACATCAAGGAAGCGATCCGTGACCTTGGTCAACTTGGCGAACAGGTTACGGCCTTCTTGCGGGCTCTGCGCCATGTTGGCGAGGACGCGGAAGCGGTTCATGCCGTAATCGCGGTTGAGCAGTTTGATCAGTGCGTAAGCATCAGTGATCGAGGTCGGCTCGTCGCAAACCACCAGCAACACTTCCTGGGCTGCGCGAACAAAACTGACTACCGAGTCACCAATACCCGCAGCGGTGTCGATCACCAGCACGTCGAGATTGTCGCCGATGTCACTGAAGGCCTGAATCAGACCGGCATGTTGCGCCGGGCTCAGGTGAACCATGCTTTGGGTGCCGGACGCGGCCGGCACGATGCGGATCCCGCCGGGACCCTGCAACAGCACGTCGCGCAATTCGCAGCGGCCTTCGATCACGTCGGCCAGGGTACGTTTGGGCGTCAGGCCCAGCAGAACGTCGACGTTCGCCAGCCCCAGATCGGCGTCCAGCAGCATGACCCGACGGCCAAGCTCTGCCAGCGCCAGAGACAAGTTCACTGACACGTTAGTCTTGCCGACGCCACCTTTGACGCCGG
>NZ_JBIUVJ010000057.1:0-34575 GCF_044742875.1 Pseudomonas sp. NPDC087817 | reverse complement strand
AACCAGAAGACGGAAAAAAATATCACAAAAAGACAATCGAAATCCAAAGACTCAGATACAGAACAACGCTATTGCGATTACCAACGATGTCTTCGAAGTCGCCACGCACCCTGAGATCGCCATCGTCAGAGCGCTGATGGGCGGCTACACCGTTGCCCGCGAGCTGGTACTCAAGGCCATCGAGAATGGCAAGCATGTGGTCACCGCGAACAAGGCTCTGATTGCCGTTCACGGTAATGAAATTTTCGCCAAGGCCCGCGAGAAAGGCGTGATTGTGGCGTTTGAAGCGGCCGTGGCCGGCGGCATTCCGGTGATCAAAGCGATCCGTGAAGGCCTGTCCGCCAACCGCATCAACTGGGTCGCCGGGATCATCAACGGCACCGGCAACTTCATCCTCACTGAAATGCGTGAGAAGGGCCGTACCTTCGAAGACGTGCTGGCCGAGGCGCAGGCTCTGGGTTACGCCGAAGCCGATCCGACCTTCGACGTTGAAGGCATCGACGCGGCGCACAAGCTGACGATTCTGGCCTCCATTGCGTTCGGTATTCCGCTGCAATTCGACAAGGCTTACACCGAAGGCATCACCAAGCTGACCACCGCCGACGTCAACTACGCCGAAGCGCTTGGCTACCGCATCAAGCACCTCGGTGTGGCCCGCAGCACCGCTACCGGCATCGAGCTGCGCGTACACCCGACGCTGATCCCGGCCGATCGTCTGATCGCCAACGTCAACGGCGTGATGAACGCGGTAATGGTTAACGGCGATGCTGCCGGTTCGACGCTGTTCTACGGCGCTGGCGCTGGCATGGAGCCAACCGCATCTTCGGTGATCGCCGATCTGGTGGACGTGGTTCGCGCCATGACCTCCGACCCGGAAAACCGCGTGCCGCACCTGGCCTTCCAGCCGGACTCGCTGTCGGCTCATCCGATCCTGCCGATCGAAGCCTGCGAAAGCGCTTACTACCTGCGCATTCAGGCCAAGGACCATCCGGGCGTACTGGCTCAGGTGGCGAGCATCCTTTCGGAGCGTGGCATCAACATCGAGTCGATCATGCAGAAGGAAGTCGAGGAACACGACGGTCTGGTGCCGATGATCCTGCTGACCCACCGTGTGGTCGAGCAGCGCATCAACGATGCCATCGCCGCCCTCGAAGCCCTGGCTGGCGTGAACGGTCCGGTTGTGCGGATCCGCGTCGAACACTTGAATTAACACCAGCGGCAAGTTTCAAGCTTCAAGCTGCAAGTAAAAGCACAGCCGCTTTTCACTTGTAGCTTGCAGCTCAAAGCTTGTAGCTCAAACCGAAGGTTTGAAATCATGCGTTACATCAGTACCCGCGGCCAGGCACCGGCCCTGAATTTCGAAGACGTCCTGCTGGCCGGTCTCGCCACCGACGGCGGTCTGTACGTCCCGGAAAACCTGCCACGTTTCACCCAGGAAGAAATCGCTTCCTGGGCC
Source organism: Pseudomonas sp. NPDC087817 (assembly GCF_044742875.1). Taxonomy (NCBI): domain Bacteria; kingdom Pseudomonadati; phylum Pseudomonadota; class Gammaproteobacteria; order Pseudomonadales; family Pseudomonadaceae; genus Pseudomonas; species Pseudomonas sp. NPDC087817. The sequence goes on along the minus strand of NZ_JBIUVJ010000057.1, from coordinate 33,119 downwards.
GGCCTGCCGTATCACGAGCTGGCCTTCCGCGTCATGCGCCCATTTGTTACCGGCAGCATCCCTGACGCCGACTTCAAAAAGATCCTCGAAGAAACCTACGGCGTGTTCTCGCACAGCGCCGTCGCGCCGTTGCGTCAACTGAACGGTAATGAGTGGGTGCTGGAGCTGTTCCACGGCCCGACCCTGGCGTTCAAGGACTTCGCCCTGCAACTGCTCGGTCGCCTGCTCGATTACGTGCTGGAAAAGCGCGGCGAGCGCGTGGTCATCGTCGGCGCCACTTCCGGTGATACCGGCTCGGCTGCCATCGAAGGCTGCAAACACTGCGAAAACGTCGACATCTTCATCCTGCACCCGCACAACCGCGTGTCCGAAGTGCAGCGTCGCCAGATGACCACGATTTTCGGCGAGAACATCCACAACATCGCCATCGAAGGCAACTTCGATGACTGCCAGGAAATGATCAAGGCGAGCTTCGCCGACCAGAGCTTCCTCAAAGGCACACGTCTGGTGGCGGTGAACTCGATCAATTGGGCGCGGATCATGGCCCAGATCGTCTACTACTTCCACGCAGCCTTGCAGTTGGGCGGCCCGGCACGCTCGGTGTCGTTCTCGGTACCGACCGGCAACTTCGGCGACATCTTCGCCGGTTACCTGGCGCGCAACATGGGCCTGCCGATCAACCAGCTGATCGTCGCCACCAACCGCAACGACATCCTGCACCGTTTCATGAGCGGCAATCAGTACGTCAAGGAAACCTTGCACGCCACGCTGTCGCCGTCGATGGACATCATGGTTTCGTCGAACTTCGAACGTCTGCTGTTCGACCTGCACGGTCGCAACGGTGCGGCGATTGCCGGTCTGATGGACTCGTTCAAGAAGGACGGCAGCTTCAGCGTCGAGCAAGAGCGCTGGACTGAAGCGCGCAAACTGTTCGACTCGCTGGCCGTGGACGATGCGCAAACCTGCGAGACCATCGCCGAAGTCTACGAGCAGTGCGGTGAAGTGCTGGATCCGCACACCGCCATTGGCGTCAAGGCTGCGCGTGAGTGCCGCCGTAGCCTCGACATCCCGATGGTGATCCTGGGGACTGCTCACCCGGTGAAATTCCCTGACGCAGTGGAAAAAGCCGGTGTAGGAAAAGCTCTCGAACTACCTGCACATCTTTCTGATTTGTTTGAGCGAAACGAGCGCTGCACCGTTCTGCCAAACGAGCTGAAAGCCGTGCAAGCCTTTGTCAGCCAGCATGGCAACCGCGGCAAGCCACTTTAAGCCTGCCAAAGCTGTCACATTTTGAAGCCCGTCTCCTGACGGGCTTTTTTGTTTCTGCTGCCACACTGCTCGGGTTTTCACCCATGAAGGACGGGTGAGTCGATCACGAAGGATGTGGCAATGCTGTTTTATAGAGGTTTCAAACCAGCACTGGGCTGGTTGTTAGTGTTGGGAATGCTCGCGGGTATGGGCAGCAGTGTGGCGGCGCAACTGGCGCTGCGTGACGATGTGCGGACACAACATGTTCAGCCGGTCGAACTCGATGAGCATGAGCGTCAATGGATTCGCGATAACCCTAAGGTGACGGTGGCGTCGGTGCAGTACCCGCTGTATCTGTTTCAGGATGAGCACGCGCAGTGGAGCGGTTTGAACAATGATGTGCTCAAGCAAATCAGTGCCATGACCGGTCTGCAGTTTGTGCACCATGAATCGTTTTCCACCGATCACATGCTCGAGCGCCTCGAGAGTGGGGCAGCAGACATCAGTACCACTCTGGCGATGAGTGACGAGCGCAAGGTGTTTCTCGATTTCAGCCATGCCTTTGGCGGTGCAGGCTGGGTGTTTGTCGGGCGCGCGGGAGCGCCCTCGGTAGATTCGCTGGAACAACTGGCCAAGCGTGTAGTGGTGCTGCCAGCCCGGCACGCACTCGAAGATCTTATCCGCCGTGATCACCCGTCGATCGAAATTCGCTCGGTGAAAACCTACGCCGAGGCGCGGGCATTGGTCGAGAGTGGCGAGGCTTACGCCACGATCGAAAACGAAATCGGTGCGCAGCTTTATCCGTTGGGGCTGCTCAAGGTCGGCGGGCTGGTGGAAGGCAAGTGGGAGGCTGATCATCTGGCGGTGCGCAAGGGCATGCCTGAGCTTTTGAGCATTCTCAACAAGGCTTTGGAGGCGTTCCCCGCTGCCGAGCTACGCGCCATTCGCCTGAAATGGCTGGAGGGCATCTCACCGCCTCCCGCGCCTTCGCTCTGGCAACGGCTGGTTGGTTGGGGCTGTTGGGCAATGGCAATGCTTGGCGTGTTCGGCCTGCTGTCGCTGGTGTGGAATCGTCGCCTGGCCGCAGTGATCAAGCAGCGCGGTGCTGCCGAGCAAAGCCTGGGCGATCAATTGGCCTTTCAGCACGCGCTGATCGATTCCATGCCTGATCCGGTATTCGTCCGGGATCTGCAAGGACGCCTGGTCATGTGCAACCGCAGTTATGAGGAGGCGCTTTCAGTACGCCAGGATCAAGTGCAGGGGCGGCTGCTGATCGAGATCGAAGCGCTGCCCGAGGCCACGGCCTTGATGCTGCATGAAGAGTTCATGGTGCAGTTGCGCACGCGTACCTCACGCTTCAGTAAACGGCAATTGCAATTCAAGAGTGGCCCGCGCGAGGTCTACCAGTGGACGGTGCCGTTCTACAGTGTCGACGGCAAGTTGCGCGGACTGCTGGGGGGCTGGACGGATATTACCCAGCGTCGGACGGAGAGTGGTTGCCGTTGTCCGCATTGAAGTTGGGAAATGTCCTATAGGACGCGGCTACTTTTCCGATGGGAGGCTTAAGACGCCTGCCCTACAGTGAACGGCAACTGCGGTGAGAGTCCGCGATTGTCGTTTCAGAGGTCGCCCATGCGCTCGCTTAAAGTCCTGATTCTTGAACCCAATCCGTTTCAGTTGATGGCATTGCATCAAATGCTCAATGCCATTGGCATCTATGACGTCCTGACCGCGCCATCGCTGCCATCGGCCTTGTGTTCTCTGGGGCATCGCGGCGCGGTCGATATTGCCATTTGTGACCCGCAACTCAAGGGCGGTGACGGCCTCGCCCTGATCCGGCATCTAGCGCAGCAGCGTGAAGCGCGAGCGCTGATTCTGCTGGGTGCGGTGGCCTCGAGTCTGCTGAATGATATCGAGCCGCTGCTTTGCGAACACAGGCTGCGGCTGCTGGGATGCCTGCAAACGCCGGTGTCGGCGGTGCTCATGAGAGGGTTGCTGGACAGCTACCTGATCGCCCCTTCGCCGCCTGTCGAGGCCTGAAGCGCACGGTTATTTTTCTGTCATCTTCGCGGTGCATGCTCTGAACGACCGGTAACACTCCAATGCTTGCGACCGGAATGAGGCAGAACTTTCTTCTCGGGCCGGTGGTCATTTACTGTGGACATGCCCCAGACACAATGTTTTCGGACGATTGAGTGGAGATCGAGATGGAAAGTATCAGTCTATTGCTCGGTGAGGCTCTGAGCCCGTATCAGGTTTCGTTGTCTCCAAGCGGCGCCCATGGTGAATGCCTGGTGACCTTGAAGAACAGCAGCGGTGCAATTGTGGTGGAACGCGAATTCAATCAGGCGCAACTGACCGACAAACGTCAGTTGACCGATGTCGTCGATGGCTTGCATCGAGACGTCCTGATCGCCGAAGGGCGACTGGAGCCCTGTGTGATCGCGGCGTTGCGCAATGCGGCCCTGGGCAAGCGTCCGGCGCTCTGAAAATGAAATATTTTTTGTGGGAACCTTCCTGCATCCCTGTCAGTCAGACCCCATAACAGCAGGATCAAGCATTGTGCTCCGGTGCTTGTCGCTTGCTGCTACGGGTCTTTATGTAGGCCACGTTTAACCCCGAGTCGTCTCCCCACTTCTCGGGGTTTCTTTTGCCTGCAATTTGTTCACTGCGTCGCCTGCTGCTCGAAAAATGCCCGGGCCTGCTCCAGGTAATCGGTGCGCATGTCGGGATCCAGCCAATCGGCATAGAGCTGGTTCAGTTGATCGTGAGGCAGGGTACGCAGCAACTGATTGATCTCGCTGATTGCCTGGCGGCCCTGAGCGGTGTCGGAGCAACCGATGTACCCCGACAGGTATTTACCGTTGCCACGGATTGGATAGAACAGCAAATCGTCTTCGGCTATTTGCGCCAGATGAGCCTGATAACGGATCTCCGGCCAATAGCCCAACACCACCTGTAACCGACCCAGTCGCTGCATCGATAGAAGACTGTTGAGGGCGTCGTTGCCGTAATGGGATGTCAGTGCGTCCTGTGGGGCCTGTCGCAACAGGTTGTCGACTCGCTCACCGTAACTGCGCTCCGCCACGACACCGACCTTCTCTTTGCCATTGGCCAAAAGCGCCGCCAGATCGATTTCCCCGTCCACCAGAAACGGTGCCAGCACCTCGCGATCTTTCTGACGCACCACCAGGCCATTACTGACAGCGCGGAAGGCCGGGATGGAAAACGCGATCCATTGTGCGCGCTCTTCGCTCCAGATCAGCGACGGGTCGCAGGTGAAGGAGGCTTCGTGGAGCATTTGCATGCCCCGGGCACGGTTGACCCGCATAAGAGTGTGTTCGTATTGCGGCATGCCGGCGATGAGCATCGGCATGAGGTGATCGATGACGCCCTGACCTTTTTTCGAGCCTTCGAAAATCGTCAAGGGCGGTAAGTCGCGCAGTAACCAGATCAACGTCGGTTTGGCCTGCGCCCAAGGGGGCAGGGCCAGCAGAAACAATAAGCCGAACAACCGCCACGTCCACCAGTGGTGGGCACGATGGATGTTCGATGTCGGCTGGCGTTTCAGCTCAAATGGCTCCGTCTTCGCGCAGTCGGGCGATCTGCTGTTCGTCATAGCCAAGATCGTGGAGTACCTGCGCATTGTGTTCACCGAGCTGCGGTCCGACCCATTCGGACGAGCCTGGCGTCTCAGAGAGTTTCGGCACGATGCCGGGCATCTTGAAGGGTTTGCCGTCGGGCAGCTTGGCGTGCAGGAACATTTCCCGGGCCAGGTATTGCGGATCGCTGAACATGTCCTCGGCGCTGAAGATCCGGCTGACCGGTACCTCGGCCTGATTGAGCCGTTCGAGCACGGCTTGCAACGGCAGCGAATTGACCCAGCGATCGATCACGCCATACAGCTCGTCACGGCGGACGTCACGCCCGTCGTTACTGGCCAGCGTCGGATCGTTGGCCAGATCCTCACGACCGATCACTCGCATGAAGCGTTGGAAAATCGCATCACCATTGGCGCCGATCTGCACATGCTTGCCATCGGCGCTGGTGTGAATAGAGGAGGGCGTGATTCCGGGCATGATGTTGCCGGTGCGCTCGCGGATAAAACCGAACACATCGAACTCGGGCACCATGCTTTCCATCATCGCGAAAATCGCTTCATACAACGCCACGTCGACCACTTGGCCCACGCCACCGTTGACCTCGCGGTGACGCAGCGCCATCAATGCGCCGATCACGCCCCACAGCGCGGCAATCGAATCACCGATGGAAATCCCGGTGCGCACCGGTGGCCGGTCTTCGAAACCGGTGATGTAGCGCAGACCGCCCATGGATTCGCCCACCGCGCCGAAGCCCGGCTGATCTTTCATCGGCCCGGTCTGACCGAAACCGGACAGGCGCACCATTACCAGTTTCGGGTTCAGCGCGTGCAGGGTTTCCCAGCTCAGGCCGAGTTTTTCCAGTACGCCGGGGCGGAAGTTCTCGATGAGGATGTCGGCTTCACTGAGCAGTTTTTTCAGGATCACCAAACCATCGGGATGCTTGAGATTCAGCGTCAGCGACTTTTTGTTGCGTGCCTGAACGAACCACCACAACGAGGTGCCTTCGTACAATTTGCGCCACTTGCGCAGTGGGTCACCGCCGTCCGGCGATTCGATCTTGATCACTTCAGCGCCGAACTCACCGCAAATCCGCGAAGCAAACGGCCCGGCGATCAACGTACCCAATTCAATGACTTTCACACCGCTGAGCGGTTTATTGGCGAACGGCATACTGAATCCTGTAGGACAAGGCTGAACGGATACAGCGTTTTAACATAGCCGGCTGTCAGGCGCCCAAAGTTGATCGCCATCAATTCGATGATTGCCTACAGCATCGGTTAGACTTGCCGACTTTCCTCGTATCAAGAAGCCCGTTCATGGCCCAGCCGTCCACTACCTATAAATTCGAACTGAACCTCACCGACCTCGACCGCAGCGTCTACGAGAGCGTCAAGCAGACGATCGCCCGTCACCCTTCGGAGACCGAAGAGCGCATGACCGTGCGGCTGCTGGCCTACGCGCTCTGGTACAACGAGCAGTTGTCGTTTGGCCGTGGTCTGTCGGACGTGGATGAACCTGCGCTGTGGGAAAAGAGCCTGGATGATCGTGTTCTGCACTGGATCGAAGTTGGCCAGCCAGATGCCGATCGCCTGACCTGGTGCTCGCGTCGCACCGAACGCACCAGTCTGCTCGCCTACGGCAGCCTGCGCGTCTGGGAAACCAAAGTGATTCCGGCGATCAAGAACCTGAAAAACGTCAACATCGCCGCCGTCCCGCAGGAAGTGCTGGAGACCTTGGCCAAGGACATGCCTCGCGTTATCAAGTGGGACGTGATGATCAGCGAAGGGACGATCTTCGTCACCGACGACCGTGGTCAGCACGAAGTCCAGTTGCAATGGCTACAAGGCGAGCGCGGCTGAGCCCGCGCCCTCAACTGATTAATCACACGTATTAAAGAGAAGTCTCCGTCACCCCATGCGTATCGAACCTCGTCAACTGCCTGCCACTCTGCCATTTCTTGGTGATATCCCGCCGCTGCTGACCCGCCTGTACGCGGCGCGGGGCGTGCAGTCCGAGGCGGAGCTGGATAAAAGTCTGGCGCGGTTGATCCCGTTCCAGCAACTCAAGGGCATCGACGCAGCGGTGGACCTGCTGGTGACGGCGCTGGAGCAACGCCAGCGGATTCTGATTGTCGGCGACTTCGACGCGGACGGCGCGACAGCCAGTACCGTCGGCGTGCTCGGCCTGCGCCTGCTGGGCGCGGCGCATGTCGATTATCTAGTGCCGAACCGTTTTGAATATGGCTACGGCCTGACCCCGGAAATCGTCGAAGTCGCCATGACCCGTGAGCCACAGTTGCTGATCACGGTCGACAACGGTATCTCCAGCGTCGAAGGCGTCGCCGCCGCCAAGCGTCATGGGCTCAAAGTGCTGATCACTGACCACCACTTGCCCGGCGACGAACTGCCGCTGGCCGATGCGCTGGTCAACCCGAATCAGCCGGGCTGCGAATTCCCGAGCAAGGCGCTGGCCGGGGTCGGGGTGATTTTCTATGTGTTGATGGCATTGCGTGCGCGCTTGCGCAGTCTTGGTTGGTACGAGAGCAAGCCGCAGCCGAATATCGGCGAACTGCTGGATCTGGTGGCACTGGGCAGCGTCGCCGACGTGGTGCCGTTGGACGCTAACAACCGAATCCTGGTGCATCAAGGTCTGGAGCGGATTCGTGCCGGTCGCGCACGGCCGGGGATCAAAGCGATCCTTGAAGTGGCCAAGCGAGACGCTGCACGCATTACCTCTACCGATCTCGGTTTTATCGTCGGCCCGCGCCTGAACGCCGCGGGGCGTCTGGACGACATGAGCCTGGGCATCGAATGCCTGCTCACCGCCGACGCCAATATGGCGCGGGAAATGGCCGCACAACTGGATGGCATGAACCAGGATCGCAAATCCATCGAGCAGGGCATGCAGCGTGAAGCGCTGGCGCAGCTCAAGGACTTGCCGGTCGAATCGATGCCGTTTGGTTTGTGCCTGTTCGATCCGGAATGGCACCAGGGCGTTATCGGTATTCTCGCCTCGCGGATGAAAGAGCGTTATTTCCGCCCGACCATCGCCTTCGCTGATGCTGGCGACGGCCTGCTCAAGGGCTCGGGGCGTTCGGTGCAGGGCTTTCATATCCGCGATGCCTTGAGCGTGGTGGCGGCTCAGCATCCGGAGTTGATCAGCAAGTACGGTGGCCATGCGATGGCCGCGGGTCTGACCTTGCCGCAGGAGAATTTTCCGTTGTTTGCCGAGGCATTCGACGCTGAAGTCCGTAGGCAACTTCGCGAAGAAGATCTGACCGGGCGCTTGCTCTCGGACGGCACGCTGGCGGTTGAAGAGTTTCACCTTGAACTGGCTCGCGCCCTGCGTCACGCCGGGCCTTGGGGGCAGCACTTCCCGGAGCCGCTGTTTCACGGTGTGTTCCAGTTGGTCGAGCAGCGGGTCGTGGGCGAACGGCACCTGAAAGTGGTGCTGAAAAGCGAATGCGGGTCGGTGAAGCTCGACGGTATTGCGTTCGGTATCGACCGCGAGGTCTGGCCGAATCCGACCATTCAGTGGGTTGAGCTGGCCTACAAACTTGATGTGAACGAGTTCCGGGGCAACGAAACCGTGCAACTGATGATTGCCCACATCGAACCGCGTTGACGCCATTCACGAGCAGGCTCGCTCCCACAGGTACGGTGTTGTCTTTGTGGGAGCGAGCCTGCTCGCGAAAGCACCCTTTCACACACTGAATCACTCTGAACCCTCCCTCATCCCCGGTTGTCGACTAGGCTCTAAGCACTGCTTGATTGGCCTTGTGACGTCTTGTCGATTTTTTTGCCCGCGGGGGCGGGTGCTGTACCTTTTTCTGTCACTCGTCGACTTTTCAAACAGAACCCTGGAGCCTGCCCACTGATTCGAGAGGTGCCCCATGAGTCTGCTGCTTGAACCCTTTACCCTGCGCCAACTGATCTTGCCCAACCGCATCGCCGTATCACCCATGTGCCAGTATTCCAGCGTCGATGGCTTGGCCAACGACTGGCACCTGGTCCACCTCGGTAGCCGCGCGGTGGGTGGCGCCGGCTTGGTATTCACCGAAGCCACGGCAGTCACCGCCGACGGACGGATAACCGCCGAAGACCTTGGCCTGTGGAACGACGAACAGATCGAACCGCTGCAACGCATCACCCGCTTCATCACGTCTCAGGGCGCTGTCGCCGGCATCCAGCTGGCCCACGCCGGGCGCAAGGCCAGCACCCATCGGCCGTGGATTGGCAAGCACGGCAGCGTCAAACTCGACGATGGCGGCTGGACCCCGGTCGGGCCTTCGCCGATTGCCTTTGACCCGCAACACACACAACCGAAACAGCTCGATGAAGGGCAAATCGCCGACGTTGTTCAGGCTTTTGTCGATGCCACCAAACGTGCGTTGACGGCGGGGTTCAGTGTGGTTGAAGTGCATGCCGCGCACGGTTATCTGCTGCATCAGTTTCTTTCGCCGCTGAGCAATCAACGCCGTGATCAGTACGGCGGTTCGTTCGAAAACCGCATTCGGCTGGTACTGCAAGTCACCGAAGCCGTCCGCGCTGTCTGGCCGGAGGAATTGCCGCTGTTTGTCCGCGTGTCGGCCACCGACTGGGTCGAGGACGGCTGGAACCCGGACGAAACCGTTGAGCTGGCGCGACGTCTGCACACCCTGGGCGCGGATTTGATTGACGTTTCGTCCGGAGGCACCGCCGCCAACGCCGAGATTCCCGTAGGACCGGGCTACCAGACGCGTTTCGCCGAACGTGTACGCAAAGAGTCAGGCATCGCCACCGGCACTGTGGGAATGATTACCGAACCTGCGCAAGCCGAACACATCCTGCGCACCTGTCAGGCCGATATCATCTTCCTCGCCCGTGAACTGCTGCGTGATCCTTACTGGCCGCTGCATGCCGATGATGACCTCGGTGGACGCAAAGCGGTGTGGCCGGCGCAGTATCAGCGCGCGACTCATCGTGATCAGCCGATTCACGAGTCTGATTTGCGCGATTGATTGAGCAGCGATAAAAGCAAAAAGCCCCGGTCAGTGATGGCCAGGGCTTTTTGATTTTCATCTTTTGATTATGCAGTGCCTGGGGAGCCGCCATCGCTGGCAAGCCAGCTCCCACAGGTTTTGTGTTGAAACACGGTCAACGTGTCAACGTTGATCACTGTGGGAGCTGGCTTGCCAGCGATGAGGCCCGTCCAGGCACCTCAAGTCATCAAGGATACTTACGCTTGTCCGGCGCCGGCGGGAAGTACTGATACAACCAGGTCTCGCTCAACGTGCGGTCATTGGTGCGAATGAACAACCGCAGCTCCACCGGCTCAACGCTGTCACTGGTCGGATACCAGTCGAACAGGATCCGGTAACCCTTGATGTCATCCAGCACCAACACGCTGAAGTCCTGCACCTTGCCGTTCGAGCAGGTCACCACCGGTTCGATCCCGGTGCCCTGCGGCAGGCGATCCAGGCCGCCACCGGTGAAGTCCACGGCAAAGCGACGGGCCCAGACTGGCGGATAATGCTCGCCCGGCGCCCAGCCTTCGGTGAACCCCCCCATGCCGGAACGGGTGGCATGCACTCGCGCCAACGGCGTACCCACCGGCGGCAGTGCGCTCCAGTAAAGCTTGTAGCCATAGTTCAGCGAATCCCCGGCGGCCACCGGTTTTTTCGGTGTCCAGAACGCCACGATGTTATCGAGGGTCTCGCCGGTTGTAGGAATTTCCAACAGATCGATAGAGCCTTCGCCCCATGCGGTTGTAGGTTCTACCCACAGGCTCGGGCGCTTGCTGTACCAGTCGACGGTGTCCTGATAGTTGGCAAACTCGTGATCGGTCTGCACCAGGCCAAAACCTTTCGGATCAGTGTCGGCAAACGCGTTGAATTGCAGAGTCGCCGGGTTGTTCAGCGGTCGACAGATCCATTCGCCGTTGCCGCGCCACATCGCCAGGCGATCCGAATCATGGATCTGCGGGTGAATGGTGTCGCACATGCGGCGCTCGTGGGTGCCGCAGCTGAACATGCTGGTCATCGGCGAGATACCCAGTTGCTCAATGGCCGTGCGCGCATTGATGTGCGCGTCGACTTCCATCACCACGCGCTCGGCCTGGCAATCGATGTCAAAGCGGTACGCGCCAGTGGCGCTCGGCGAATCGAGCAGGGCGTAGACCACGAACCGCGTGGCGTTCTTGTCCGGTGTCTCGAACCAGAACTTGGTGAAGTCAGGGAATTCTTCGCGTTTCTTGGCGTAGGTGTCGATGGCCAGACCACGCGCCGAGAGGCCATATTGGCCAGTCGCATCCACTGCACGGAAATAGCTGGCACCGAGGAACGACAGCACGTCATGTCGATCCAGCTCCGGCGCCTTGAACAGCTTGAAGCCGGCAAAACCCAGGTCGCCTTTCAACTGTTGAGTGTCGACCGAGGTGTTTTCATAGTTGAACAACGCCGGGCGGAAATGCACCTCGCGGGCGGTACGGGTCTTGGCATCGACGCTATACATGCGCACCGGCTGACGGAAACCCATGCCAACGTGGAAGAACTGCACGTCCAGTTGGCCCTTGTTCTCCTTCCACAACGAATGCTCGCCGTCGTAGCGGATCGCGTTGAAGTTTTGCGGGGTCATGGTCGCCAGTGTCGGCGGCAGCACCTGTTTGGTGTCCTGATAGCCACTGCCGGCCAGTTGCTTGGCCTGACGCTTGAGCGCTTCGAAGTCAAAGGCCTGAGCCTCGCCATCAGCCGCGCCACCGTTGGCAGCCCAGGCACGGCTAGCCAGCAGGCCGGTGGCCGACAGACCGGTGTAAGCCGCAATGGCCATGGACGCTTTGAGCAAATTCCTGCGGTGCATAAATACAACCTGTCGTGTGCAATCCCGCGCCTTTCCTGGCACGTGCTGGATCAGAAATAACGGTTCGGACAAGCCTTCGGCCAAACGCAACGGACTATAAACAGATGCCGGCTAGCTTAAACGGTTCGATTGTCGAGCAGAAATGATTGATTACAAGGCTCGATCTGGCAATGAAACAAGACATGTCAGTATTTTTTCCGACAGGGCTTTCTGAATTACACGGCATATCTGCTTTTTTCGACTAATTACTCTAAATAACCCTTTTCAGCGCCGATTTAATTTCTATTCTATGGGCATGACCGGTCGCGAACCTCCAGACCGGTGGGGCACACGACGCTGCTGAAAGGGGCAGGGCGATGTGGTTGTTGAGCAGTTCTTTGACGTATTAGAGAAGGACATCGTCCATGGCAAAAATACAAGGCATCACCGACATGTTGGGCATCTTTCCCTGCCTCGGCAGCGGCCGCAAAAGACGCCGGCTCAGCTCTGATGAGCTGAAGCTGGTGGAGCGTTATCGAGAGCTTTCGGAGAGCGACCGGATCGCGATGCGGTATCTGGTGGATGCGATGAGGAGTGTTTCGCGGTTTTGAGTGGAATAAAAAGGGGCGGACTTAAAGGTCTGCCCCTTTTTATTTGGATCAGCTACACGTTCCCAATACTGGATACGGCCGCTGGCCGTGCATCAACTCCGGCACATCCCGCCATTTGACCCACGCCTGCTGTTGCCAGTGCAGCAACGGCACGGTAACGCCTGCCCAATGCATTGAGCTCAAGCTCGGGTGGTTTTCCACAGGGCTTGATTGGGTTTCGCGCAACATCGGAATCACTTCATGGCTCAGCCATTGGCGCAGGTTGCGGTTTTCCGGGACGAAGTGATGGACGAGCAGGGCGAACAGGCCGGACTCGCTGACCATCGCGCAATCGACGATTTCGCCATCCCGACGCAGGAGGACATGGCGGCGCTGGTCGGGATCGAGTTTCAGGGTGAGGCGTTCGTTTAGCGGATAGCCCATCAGACGACCGAGATCCTGAACACAGAACCAGGCTTCGTGTTTTTGCATGAAGGCGTGGAGGAAGCGGTTGTGGCGGGTGAAGATTGTGGTGGTGAAGAAGTCAGAACTTTCAGAAAGATTTTGGACGTGGTTAGGCATTTGTCGACTCCAATGTTGAGAATAGAGCCGCCACTCAAATGAGTGCGGTCACGCCGTTTTGATATTTACTCCGGCTCCGACACCGGGCCGCTGATTTCGCCGCCGAGAGAAAGCCTATCGGCTAGCCACCCAAGACGCCAAGTCGGCTCTATCGATACCTTCTGTAGGAAAGCGGGCTTATTTCTGAAGGCAGTATCTGTAGGAAATGCCTGATTTTGTAGTGTCAGCAGCAACCGACCGCCCAAGCCGTAGTTTTTCCTTTATCTATTTGGGTCCACGGAATGAACTGCATGGGTGCCATCAGGGCTAAGAGGTCGAGGCCTGCAATACGGTAAAAATAATCCTGCGATAAGCGGCGGTTGCGGATATCTCGATCAAGTAATACGTTGTTCCATTGAGTAATACTTTAGGGGTATGACATGTCGACGACCATGACCAGCAAGGGGCAAGTCACAATTCCCAAGCCAATTCGTGATGCTTTGCATCTTACGCCGGGCTCGGCCATTGAGTTCAGCGTCAACGATCATGGCGAAGTGGTTCTGCATAGTGCTAAGCGCGAATCGGGAAAAGCGCGAGCTCCTGATCGATTTGATGCCGTAAGGGGCAAAGCCGATATCAAATGGCGAACCGATGATTTAATGGCCTTGCTCCGAGGGGATGATTGATGGTGCTGGTCGATACGAATGTGTTGATTGATGTGCTCGAAGACGATCCGGTCTGGGCCGATTGGTCGATTCAGCAACTTCGTGCTCAATCACTGATCCATGAGTTAGCTATCAATCCGATAGTTTATGCAGAGCTATCACAGACATTTTCGACGTTTGAGGCATTGGACGGAGTAGTGAATCAACTGGGATTGGTCATGCAGGACATTCCCAGACCCGCACTGTTTTTAGCTGGTAAGGCCTTCGTGAAGTATCGGAAGGTTGGCGGTGGAAAGCATAATGTTCTGGCGGATTTTTTCATCGGAGCACATGCGGCCGTTAAAAAATTGCCCTTGTTGACAAGAGACTCCAAGCGTTACCGCAATTATTTCCCTTCAGTCGAATTGATAACGCCGTCCTGAGCTTATGGATTGCTACACGACGTGCGGTCTCGCAAATCGCCCCGGTAACAATGAATCTACCGGGGCGATTCTGCTTTATCGACTCACCTTCCACGCATCCCCAGCCGGCGCCTTGCCATGGTCATACGGCTTGCCAATCCACATATAAACCAGGCCCAAGCCAATCACGATCGCAGTGCTCAACACCATCGCATAGTTCACATACCAAGCCGCATCCGGCGTACGCGGCCAAGCCATGTTGATGATTGCGCCAACGCCATACACCAGCGCGCCGATATTCACTGGCCAGCCCCAAGCACCAAGGGTGAATTTGCCGCTCGGTTTCCAGCCTTTGCTGCGGGCGTACAGCGCGGCCAGGACGATCATCTGGAACGCGAGATAGATGCCGATCGCGGCGAAACTGACGATGGTTGCCACGGCGTCTTGCAGGAAGAAACCGAGGGCGATGATCAGGGCCGGCAGGACGCCGGACACGAACAGTGCGGCAACCGGAACCTGGGTGGTAGGAGAAATCTTCTTCAGCAGTCGGCTGCCGATGACCATTTCGTCGCGAGCGTAGGAGTACAGCAGGCGGCTCGCCGCTGCTTGTAGGCTGATGACGCAGGAGATGAAGGAAATCATTACCACGCCCATCACCACTTTCGAACCGACCGGGCCGAACGCATTGTTGAGGATGGTGGTGACCGGGTCTTTGTCGGTGCCGTTGATCACCGCTTGCATATCCGGCACGGCGAGGATCAGCGCCAGGCAAGCGAACATCGCGGCGATGCCGCCGATGTAGATGGTCATGCGCATGGCCACCGGGATTTTTGCGCTAGGGTTCGGGGTTTCTTCGGCGACATCACCGCAAGCCTCGAAGCCGTAGTAGAGGAACATTCCCGCCAGCGACGCGGTGAGGAACGCCGGCAGGTACGAGCCATCGACGCTGATGTCGAAGGTGTTGAACAGCACACTGAGCGGCTGGTGGCGTTCGAAGATCAGCAGGTAAACGCCGACGATGACCGCGCCGACCAGTTCGCAAAGAAAGCCGAACATGGCGATCCGTGCCAACACTTTGGTGCCGCTGAGGTTGACCAGCGTGGCGAACAGGGTCAGTACCAAAGCAATGACAATGTTGGTGTTGTTGCTCGGCTCAAAACCGAGCATGGCGGCCAGGTACGGTCCAGCACCGACGGCGACTGCAGCGATGGTCACGCAGAGGGCGATGGAGTAGATCCAGCCGACCATCCACGCCCATTTCTTGCCCACCAAACGGCGCGCCCAAGGGTACACGCCGCCGGAAATCGGGAACTGCGAAACCACTTCGCCGAAGATCAGGCACACCAGCAATTGGCCGCAACCGACCAGCAAGTAGGCCCAGAACATCGGTGGCCCGCCAGCGGCGAGGCACAGGCCGAAGAGGGTATAAACCCCTACGACCGGTGACAGATACGTGAAGCCTAAAGCGAAGTTTTCCCACAGGCTCATGCTGCGGTTGAAGTTCGAGGTGTAGCCCAGTTTGCGCAGTTGTTCGGCATCGCTGTCGGCAACGGCTGCGGCGAGATCGGGTGAGGCACTCATATGTGTTTGCTCCGTGAAATCGGCAGATTTCGGATGGCCGAGGCCGTGGCGGGGCTTTGCGGGCGCCGCCCGGTTCGGTATTTATTGTTAGGTGTTAAATCCTGGTGGTGCGCAGAGCCGGTTTCTGCCATGAAGCCGGGGTGACGCCATCGCGAGCAGGCTCACTCCTACAGGTTGAAATGCGATCCCTTGTAGGAGTGAGCCTGCTCGCGATGCTTTTTTAGTGCTTGAACATCACATGCCGAACCGTGGTGTAGTCCTCCAGCCCATACATCGACATGTCTTTCCCGTAACCGGACAACTTCTGACCGCCATGGGGCATTTCGCTGACGAGCATGAAGTGCGTGTTCACCCACGTGCAGCCGTACTGCAAACGCGCCGACATGCGATGTGCGCGTCCTACATCCGCCGTCCATACGGAGGAAGCGAGGCCGTAGTCCGAATCGTTGGCCCACTCCAGCGCCTGTGATTCATCGGTGAACTTGGTCACCGAAACCACAGGGCCAAACACTTCGCGGCGGACGATTTCGTCGTCCTGCTGCGCATCGGCCAGTACGGTCGGTTCAAAGAAGAAACCATTACCTTCGCCAGCCTTGCCGCCCGTGATCAAACGAATGTGTGGCTGTGCCACCGCTCGCTCGACAAACCCGGCAACGCGGTCGCGATGTTGCGCAGTAATCAACGGCCCCAGCTCGGTCGACGGATCATCCTGTAAGCCGTATTTGATTGTGCTCACCGCCGCGCCGAGCTTCTCGACGAATTTGTCGTAGATGCCTTGTTGCGCATAGATCCGGCACGCAGCGGTGCAATCCTGCCCTGCGTTGTAGAAGCCGAAGGTACGAATGCCTTCAACTGCCGCATCGATATCGGCGTCGTCGAAGATGATCACCGGCGCCTTGCCGCCCAGTTCCATGTGCATGCGTTTAACACTGTCGGCGGTGCTGGAAATGATGTTGGCGCCCGTGGCGATGGAACCGGTCAGCGAAACCATGCGCACTTTCGGGTGTGTAACCAACGGACTGCCGACGGTAGGACCACGGCCGAATACCAGATTGAGCACACCGGCCGGGAATATTTCCGACGCCAGTTCGGCCAGACGTAACGCGGTCAGCGGGGTTTGTTCTGACGGCTTGAGCACCACGGTATTACCGGCGGCCAATGCTGGAGCGATTTTCCAGGCGACCATCATCAGCGGGTAGTTCCACGGCGCGATGGAGGCGATCACTCCGACCGGGTCACGGCGAATCATCGAGGTGTGGCCAGGCAGGTATTCGCCCGCGGCCGAACCGCTCATGCAACGGCTGGCGCCGGCGAAGAAGCGGAACACGTCGGCAATCGCCGGGATCTCGTCGTTGAGCGCGGAGCTGTAGGGTTTGCCGCAGTTATCGGATTCGAGTTTGGCCAGTTCTTCGCCGTGGACTTCGATGGCGTCGGCGAGTTTGAGCAGTAGCAGGGAGCGGTCTTTCGGCGCTGTTTGCGACCAGTCGGCGAAGGCGTTGTCGGCGGCGCGTACGGCGGCATCGACCTGGGCTTCTGTGGCTTCGTTGATTTCCACCAACACTTCGCCGAGTGCCGGGTTGAGCACCGGTTGGGCGGGGCCTTCGCCGTTGACCAGGTGGCCGTTGATCAAGAGTTTGGTTTGCATGGGTTTGTCCTCACTAACACTTTTGTTGTTCTGGCCGAATCGAGAACCCTGTGGGAGCGGGCTTGCCCGCGATGAGGCATTCCCATTCAAAATTGATGGTGGCTGACGCACCGCCATCGCGGGCAAGCCCGCTCCCACAGGGGATTGTGGTGTCGGTTATGAATTCATTTGCCGCCACTGCCCGCGACACTCTCACCACCCCGAGTCAGGTAGTACGCGCCTAGAATCGGCAGCATGGTCACCATCATTACCAGCATCGCGACGACGTTGGTCACCGGCACATCCCGTGGCCGGCTCAGCTGGTTGAGCAGCCACAATGGCAAGGTGCGTTCATGCCCGGCGGTAAACGTGGTGACGATGATTTCGTCGAACGACAGCGCAAACGCCAACATGCCGCCGGCCAGCAACGCCGAGCCGAGGTTCGGCAGGATGATGTAGCGAAAGGTCTGCCAGCCATCGGCGCCGAGATCCATCGAAGCCTCTATCAAACTGTGCGAAGTACGGCGCAGGCGGGCGATGACGTTGTTGTAGACGATCACCACACAGAAGGTCGCGTGGCCGACGATGATGGTGAACATCCCCGGCTCGATCCCCAGCGTCTTGAACGTCGCGAGCAAGGCGATCCCGGTGATGATCCCCGGCAACGCAATCGGCAAAATCAGCATCAGCGAAATGCCCTGCTTGCCGAAGAAGTCCCGCCGGTACAGCGCCGCCGAAGCCAAGGTGCCGAGCACCATCGCGATCAACGTGGCGATGGCCGCAATTTGCAGCGACAACTTGATCGATTCCAGAACGTCAGGCCGCGAAAACGCCACGCTGAACCAGTGCAACGTGAAGCCCTTCGGTGGAAAGCTGAACGCGGCCTCTTCGGTGTTGAAGGCGTAAAGGAAGATGATCAGGATCGGGAAGTGCAGAAACACCAACCCGCCCCAGGCTGCGATGCGCAGACCCAGTGAAGCGCGCTCAGAGTGCATCGAAGGCCCCCAGTCGTTTGACGATGGACAGGTAGACCGCGATCAACACAATCGGCACCAACGTGAACGCGGCGGCCATCGGCATGTTGCCGATCGCACCTTGCTGCGCATACACCATGCTGCCGACGAAGTACCCCGGCGGGCCGACCAGTTGCGGCACGATGAAGTCGCCCAAGGTCAGGGAAAAGGTGAAGATCGAACCGGCCGCAATCCCCGGAATCGACAGCGGCAAAATCACCTGCATAAAGGTCTGGCGCGGTTTGGCGCCGAGGTCGGCTGAGGCCTGCAACAGCGATGGCGGCAAGCGCTCCAGCGAAGCCTGAATCGGCAGGATCATGAACGGCAACCAGATGTAAACAAACACCATGAACCGCCCGAGATGCGAGGTCGACAAGGTGCTGCCACCGACGCCAGGAATCCCAAGGATGAACTGCAACACCGGCTCCAGCCCCAAGTGCTGCACGAACCACTGCGCCACGCCACCCTTGGCCAACAGCAACGTCCACGCGTAAGCCTTGACGATGTAACTGGCCCACATCGGCATCATCACCGCGATGTAGAAAAACGCTTTGGTCTTGCCCGTGGTGTAGCGCGCCATGTAATAGGCGATCGGAAACGCGACGATGGCGCTGGCAATCGACACGACGATGGCCATGCTCAGCGTGCGCAGGATGATGTCGAAGTTCGAAGGCTGAAACAGCGCAGTAAAATTCGCCAATGTCAGGTCAGGGGTGACCGCCATGGTGAAGTCGTCGAAGGTATAGAAACCCTGCCACAACAGCACCAGCAACGAGCCGAGATAGATCGCGCCAAACCACAGCAGCGGCGGCACCAGCAGCATCGACAGATACAGATTTGGCTTGCGATAGAGCAGGTTGGAAAACCTGCGCAAGGGCGGCGATTGAGTCATCGCGAGCGTGCTCATGTCACACCCCGCTTGTTACGGTGTCGTGCAGCGGGATCATCGCTTCACGCGCCCAACGCGCGCTCAGGCGCTGGCCGGTCTGATGCTGGGCGCCGCTGTCGATCCACTGATTGTTAGCGTGGCTGATGCTCAGGGTCTGGCCGTTTTCCAGTTTTAATTCATAGCGCGTGGCGCTGCCCTGATATTGGATGTCGTGGAGCAATCCGCTGACCTCGATTTCGTGGCTGGCGAGTGGGCCCTCGGCGAAACGCACGTGTTCCGGACGGATCGAAAACGGCTGCGGATGACCGCTGATTTGGCGAGCCAGATCACCACGAATGACGTTTGAAGTGCCGACAAATTCAGCCACGAAAGTGGTGGTCGGTTTCATGTACAGATTGCGCGGCGTGTCGACCTGTTCGATGCGGCCCTTGTTGAATACGGCGACACGGTCGGACATCGACAGGGCTTCAGTCTGATCGTGGGTGACGAAGATGAAGGTGATGCCGAGTTGGCGTTGCAGCTTCTTCAGTTCGCTCTGCATTTGCTCGCGCAGTTTCAGGTCGAGGGCGCCGAGCGGCTCGTCTAGCAACAGCACGCGCGGACGATTGACCAGCGCGCGGGCGAGGGCGACACGCTGGCGCTGACCACCGGACAACTGCACCGGTTTGCGTGCGCCGTAACCGCCGAGGGCGACCATGTCCAAGGCTTCTTCGGCACGTTTGTGCCGTTCGCTTTTGCCGACGCCTTTGACCTTCAGGCCGTAGGCGACGTTGTCGAGGACGTTCATGTGCGGGAACAGCGCGTAATCCTGAAACACCGTGTTTACATCACGTTGATACGGCGGCAGACCGGCCGCTTCGGCGCCGTGAATGCGGATCGAGCCGGCGCTCGGTTGTTCGAACCCGGCGATCAGGCGCAGGCAGGTGGTCTTGCCCGAGCCGGAAGGGCCGAGCATGGAAAAGAACTCGCCGTCCTCGATATCGATGGAAACCCGGTCAACGGCCTTCACTTCGCCAAACTGCCGGGAAACGTTGGTGAACTGGACTGCAAGCGTCATGGTGCGGTGCTCCAAAAAGGCGAAAGCCGTCGCAGCGGCCCTGCCTGGACTTTTTCGAGTGATCGTTCCCACGCTCTGCGTGGGAATGCAGCCTGTGACGCTCTGCGTCACCTCGTGCAAATGGACGCGGAGCGTCCGGTGATGCATTCCCACGCAGAGCGGGGGAATGATCGGCATCTAACGGTGAATGCGATCCGCTTTTAGCTCCCTCTCCTCCAGGGGGCGAGGGGGAAAGGGAGTTCGACCGAGTTGTTCCCGGGCTTAACGGCCACCCATGATCGCGATGTAGTCCTGGGTCCAGCGGCTATACGGCACGAATTTGCCACCCTCGGCCTGCGGGGTTTTCCAGAAGGCGATCTTGTCGAACTGATCAAAGCCATTGGTCTTGCACCCCTCGGCACCGAGCAATTCGCTCTCCTTGCACGCCGCCGGTACCGCCGGCAACGAGCCAAACCACGCCGCCACATCACCCTGGACTTTCGGTTTCAGCGACCAGTCCATCCACTTGTACGCGCAGTTCGGGTGCTTGGCCTCGGCGTGCAGCATGGTGGTATCAGCCCAGCCAGTAGCGCCTTCTTTCGGAATGGTCGAAGCAATTGGCTGCTTCTCGTTCATCAGACCGTTGACCTGATACGGCCATGCGCTGGAAGCGACAACACCTTCGTTCTTGAAGTCGCTCATCTGCACCGTGGTGTCATGCCAGTAGCGGTGGATCAGCGGCTGCTGCGCGCGCAACAGATCGAGCACAGCCTTGTACTGCGCTTCGGTCAGTTGATACGGATCCTTGATCCCCAACTCAGGCTTGGCGGTTTTCAGATAAAGCGCCGCATCGGCAATGTAGATCGGACCGTCGTACGCCTGCACACGGCCCTTGTTCGGTTTGCCGTCGGGGAAATTCTGCGCGTCGAACAACACATTCCAACTGGTTGGTGGCGTCTTGAACACATTGGTGTTGTACATCAACACGTTCGGGCCCCACTGGTACGGGGTGCCGTAGGTCTGGTTGTTGACCACGTACCACGGCGCATCTTTCAGGCGCGGGTCGAGAGTCTTCCAGTTCGGGATCAACTCGGTGTTGATCGGTTGCACACGCTTGCCGACGATCAACCGCAGTGACGCATCGCCCGATGCAGTGACCAGGTCGTAACCGCCCTTGGCCATCAGGCTGACCATTTCGTCGGAGGTCGCAGCCGTCTTCACATTGACCTTGCAGCCGGTTTCCTGCTCGAAACCGGTCACCCAGTCGTAGGCCTTGTCGCTCTCGCCACGTTCGATGTAACCCGGCCACGCAACGATATCCAGCTGACCTTCGCCAGCGCCGACAGCCTTCAGCGGTTCTGCCGCTTGCAGGCTGGCGCTGGCCAGCAAGGCCGTGGTGATTGCACTGAGCAGTGCGGTCTTGTGCACGAACATGGTTGAACCCTCTTCTTTAAATTATGGTCGGGGCAGTTTTGAACGCGGTGAAGCGTGCCGTTTTCGGCTAGTTATTAGCGTAGTCAGAGATGCTGGCCGTGGCGGGCCATGATGTGCCGCACCACGCTGTAGTCCTGAAGCGAATCGCTGGATAAGTCTTTGCCGTAACCGGAGCGTTTCAGCCCGCCGTGGGGCATTTCGCTGACCAGCATGAAATGGCTGTTGATCCATGTGCAGCCGTATTGCAGGCGCGCGGCAACCTGCATCGCCTTGTCCAGATTCTGCGTCCACACCGACGAGGCGAGGCCGTATTCCGAATCGTTGGCCCAGTCGACGGCTTGCGCGAGTTCGTCGAAGCGGGTCACGGTGACCACCGGGCCGAACACTTCGCGCTGGACGATTTCATCGCTCTGTTTGCAACCGGCCAGCAGCGTCGGTTGATAGTAGAAACCGGCACCGGAATGCACCGCCGCACCGGTCACGCGTTCGATGTGCGGCTGGCCGAGGGCGCGTTCGACGAAACTGGCGACGCGGTCGCGTTGGCGGGTGCTGATCAGTGGGCCGATCTCGTTGTCGGCGTCACGTTTGCCGGCAAAGCGCAGGCTGCTGACTGCTGCGCCCAACTCAGCGACCAATTTGTCGTGGATGCCGGCCTGGGCGTAGATCCGGCAAGCAGCGGTGCAATCCTGACCGGCGTTGTAATAACCGTAGGTGCGCACGCCTTCGACGACGGCCTGGATGTCGGCGTCGTTGCAGACGATCACCGGGGCTTTGCCGCCGAGTTCGAGGTGCGTGCGTTTTAGGGTTTTCGCAGCGGCCTGGAGGATTTTCTGACCGGTGACGATATCGCCGGTCAGCGAGACCATGCGCACTTTAGCGTGGCCGACCAAGTGGCTGCCGACGCCTTCGCCACCGCCGCAGATGATGTTGATCACTCCACGCGGGAGGATTTCGGCCAACGCAGGCGCCAACGCCAGAATCGACAACGGCGTGTGTTCGGACGGTTTGAACACCAGCGTGTTGCCGGCGGCGAGGGCCGGGGCGATTTTCCACGCAGCCATCATGATCGGGTAGTTCCACGGCGCAATCGAGGCGACCACGCCAATCGGATCGCGACGCACCATGCTGGTATAGCCGGGCAGGTATTCGCCGCTGAGCTGGCCGGTCTGGCAACGCACGGCGCCAGCGAAGAAACGGAACACATCGACGGTGGCGGTCAGATCGTCCTGACGTGCCAAGTGCAGTGGCTTGCCGCAGTTCAGCGATTCGAGGCGGGCGAGGTGATCGGCGTGTTTTTCGACGGCGTTGGCGATGTCCAGCAACAGGTTGGAGCGTTGCTGCGGCGTGGTGCGCGACCAGCCGTCAAAGGCGCGGTGGGCGGCAAGGATCGCGGCTTCGACCTGCTCGGTGCTGGCCTCGGCGATGTGCGTGAGGATTTCACCGGTTGCCGGGTTGAGGATCGGCTCGACAAAACCTTCCCCGGCGACCAGTTCGCCGTCGATCAACAACGCGGTACACATCGGGGTTTGCACGCCAGCCATTTTCCGCGATCTCTTTTCTTGTGTGTTCATGACGCTCCCTGTGACCGGGAGCCGAACGTCTTATAGATGCAGCAAGACTAGTGCGCGGCTCCGAGGTCGACAAATTCTAAATACTGAAGGTGGCATTCGATTAAATAGATGGCTTGCGGCCGCCGTGGGGTTGTTCACGGGCGACGGTCAGGAATGGATCGACCAGAGCCGGGCGCGCGGTGCCACGGCGCCAGGCCAGACCGACATCGAGGGTCTGATTGAGATCGGCAATGGGCCGCGCCTCGATGATGTCGCCCTCCAGTGACCATGGGCGATAGGTCATGTCCGGCTGGATCGAAACGCCCAAGCCCGCCGCAACAAGGCTTCGCACGGCTTCGGTGGAGGCGGTTCTCAGGGTGATTTTCGGTTGCAGCCCGGCGCCGCGCCAAAGTCGCTGAGCGTTGCGATCCATTTCATCGACGTTCAATTGAATCAGCGGTTCGCGGGCAACGTCGGCGAGGTTGATGCTGTCGTGTTCCAGCAATGGATGTTGCGCCGGCAGCCATAAACGGTGCGGGGAGTGGGTCAGCACTTCCGTCTGCAAGGCATGGCGGTCTTCGAGATTGGAGAGGATCAATACACCGACATCGATCTCGCCGCTGACCAGCAAGTGCTCGATATAGGGCCGTTCATCCTCCATCACTCTTATTTCAACGTTGGGATAGGCCCGTTGAAATCGAGTCAATAGATCCGCGAGGTAATAACCGGCGACCAGACTGGTCACCCCGACGATCAACTGCCCGGCCACCTGATCAGTGCTCTGTTGCAGGCTGCGCTTGGCGTTGTCCACGGTCGCCAGAATCAGGTGCGCCTGGCGCAGGAATTGATGACCTTGGTGTGTCAGCGTCATGCCTTTAGCGTGACGGCTGAACAGGCTGACACCTATTTCTTCCTCCAGTTGCTGGATCGCCAGCGTCAGAGTCGATTGAGAGATAAACGCGGTTTGCGCGGCGGCGGAGATCGAGCCGGTTTCGGCCACGGCGATGAAGTGACGAATCTGACGCAAGGTCATCATGAGAAGGGGTACCCAGTGGGCGGTTTTTATAGATTGGCCTGAGTGTATATCTATTTTCGCGAACGCCTTGCGCCTACTGAGCAACATCTGGAAGCACACTCGCAAACAGGGCAGGGGCACTTTCGAACTAGGCTGAGGGCCTTATAGATCCGGATAACCCCTGTTTTGGAGACGGAACATGAACACCCGTGGATTGCTCGATCAACTACTCAAATCCGGCCAGGATCTGTTGCAAAACAAGGCCGGAGGCTCGCAGAACAAATCGTCCGGCGGCTTGGGCAGCCTGCTTGGCGGATCATCCAGCAAAGGCGCCCTCGGCGGCCTGCTCTCAGGCGCGGGCGGCGGCGCACTGGCGGCCGGCGCGATGGGCCTGCTGCTCGGCAACAAGAAAGTGCGCAAGGTCGGCGGTAAAGTCGCAATCTACGGCGGCCTCGCCGCCCTGGGTGTGCTGGCCTACAAAGCCTACGGCAACTACAACGCCCAAAAAGGCACCGCACCGCAAACCGAGCCACAAACCCTCGACCGCTTGCCACCCGCGCAAGCCGAACAACACAGCCAGGCAATCCTCAAAGCCCTGGTCGCTGCCGCCAAAGCCGACGGCCACATCGACGACCGCGAGCGCCAACTGATCGAAGGCGAGTTCAGCAAACTCGACAACGACCAGGAGCTACAACACTGGCTCCACGCCGAACTCAACAAACCCCTCGACCCGACCGACGTCGCCCGCGCCGCGAGTACCCCGGAGATGGCTGCGGAGATGTACATCGCCAGCGTGATGCTGGTGGACGAGGAGAACTTCATGGAGAAGAGCTACCTGGATGAGCTGGCGAAACAGTTGAAACTGGAGCCTGGGTTGAAGGTGGAGTTGGAGAAGCAGGTGCGCCAGTTGAACTGAAGCGCTAGCTCATCAAGGCCGATGAACATCATCAAAGTCATCGGCCTTCGGAGTAGAAACTATGCCCTTCGCTTCTTGAGCGCGGTAGTACGCCTCAATCGTCAACGACGGATCAATACGCGCTTTCACGATGCAGGGTTCTTTTTGCCATGGATACTCTTGCAACTGTTTGGCCAGAGCCTTCTGGCCGCCTGTGATCCAACCTTTCTCCGACTGATCTCTCCATCGTCTTGGGTTGCGGCCAGCTTTTGCGTCGTGGGCCACTGTCACGGGATTAAGATGGCGACTTTGCTCAAGCACGGGTAGGTCAGGTAGCGGCTGCGTGACATCCATGTAACGTTGTAAGCAATCCCAAAACGCCAGCGCATTTGGCTGGTCGAGGCTTATGGAGTGGATTTTGGCGGCCAAGCATACTTTGTTGTCCGTATAGCGATGATGCAGCCACAACGCGTAGTCGTGAGGGCCATAACCGCTTGGAAGCAGTTGCAGCACTGGATGGAACTCTTCAAAGGGGGCGGCGAAGAGTCGACGGAAGCGACGCTTGAAACGGAGCATACCGACCAGGCGGTTGAACTCGCTTCCGTCGTGGGTGCTTATTTTACTGTGGAGCCAAATCGTCTTTAAATTCTTAAATTAGTGATCCCATTTTTTCTGTGTGTATATGGCGGATTTGGGAAGTAGGCTCCTTAATATTTTTAAGTATTTTTCGAGTAGCTGCTTGTCTGGGAAGCGAGCTTCAAATCCTAGCGTTTGATCCGTGCAGTGTGTAATAACCATTAGTCTTTAATAGTCGATGGTTACGAAATTATAGTTAATCCATAGAGTACTATTTTTGCTGTGTGTTTCATTTGTCCAAAATAATAAAAAACGAACAGCGCCTAGAACTATAGCAACTGGACCTATTAAGAATAAAAGTGAATCGGTATAAATAGCCGCTGCGATGAAGGAGAGAATCGCCAGTGTCGCTATGATTTTAAATAGTGTATTCGCGAAGTCAGGGTAGTAGAGGTGGTAGTCTACTCGCCCTTTCTCATGATCTACTGTGTAGTTGTATACTGTCTTTTGACGCACAATTACTAGGATGATATAGGCTGCAAATGTTAGAAGTACTGTTCCTGTGGGTGCATATAATTATTATGCTGTCAGCAATTTTTGTGGATGCTAGCCAGGCAACATATGAAAAAATCAAAGAGAAGCCCGCAATTATTTGAAATTCGGCCTTTTTGATTTTCTTGGGTGATGCAGAGATAGTTTTGGTTTTCCAAGATATCAGATGAGTGTTGTGTTTTGGTGTTTTTAACTGATTTTGCATAAAATCCTCTTTGATAAAGTTGGGTTCTTTATTTTTTGTCTTAAAAGAACTGCCAATTTTATACGCTCTCTGATTTTTTACAGTCGCCTAGGTTATTTGTTTTACATTCTCTATGCGAGTGCTACGAAGGTGTTTTTATTTAGAAAGCTAATTGTAGTCTCCCTCCGGTCAGTTCCTCCGCCTTAGCGGGCTCAAGTGGTGTTCCGTGCTACATTTACGCTTGCTACTTTAAAAGTGTGTGCGCGAGATTTAACTTTTCTATAAAACTCGATACAGTTTTGTGCGGAATAAAATTGAAATCAATTTATGGATAAAGGATGGGGCGTTTCGAAACTGTGCCTGGTAATTACCATGGCCAACGCTCCTCGCGAAATTCAGTTTCATTTGGTAGTAGAGTTCGTAATATATCAAGACATTGATTTAATTGGCTGCTACTTGAAAATCTTAAATTTAATCCTACCGAGGGTTCATCGTTAAAAGTGGCAATGATCATGTTTCTTCTTCGATCTATTATGATAAGGTCATGTAAGGCCCATTGCGTGGATCTTTGTTTTACTTCGTTCTTCCATCCTAGTAGGAGTCGGATTGAACCAAGGGTCATCGCGACGGGGCCTATCAAGAAAAGAACTGATCCTGTATATATAGCTGCGAATATAAATAGTAACAGGATGGCGATTGCCGTTGTTCGAAATAAGGGGGCTGCGAAATTTGGGAAGTAAAGGTATTGCTCAATTGATGCACCACTTTGCGTAAGTCGGAAATTGAAAACCGTCTTTTGTCGCGTGATCATTAAAAGTCCAAATAGCATGCCGCAAATAATACTGCAAATCGCTATCCATGATTCAATGTTGTCACCAATGTTTTCCCACATTCGCCAAGTGACGCCAGCACAGAGCGCTATCGCGATCAATCCAAGAATTATCGGCCCTAAAATAATGTCTCGCCAAGGTTGGTCTAATGAGCGAACTGACCAGTTTATTATTTCAACTTCATCTTTAGTTGATGAGTCGTCCTCTAAAGAGGGGGAGGTATGGTGGTCAGGATTTTGTGAGGCTTCATATTTAGTAAGCATTGACTTTACTCTTGTATTGCTAGCGCTAGTGCACCTTCGCGGTTTTTTGATTTTACTTGCAAAGACGTTTTGCTCAGACCATCGGATTCTGTATTTCCAGCGGGATCTAGTTCTAACTGATATAGATAACCTCTATCTTCCTGACCTCCACTGACCACCAGAGTGGGGTACCAAATCTGAAATTCAACGTAGTCTGAGTTTTTGTCGAGTGGAATCCAAGTTTGCCATACAATGCTTTCGTCTTTTTTATTTGGTTTGTCAAATGTTGGGTAAGCGCCAAGAGTAGGCGCCGTGGTGGAAGATGTTGTAAATAAGTGTTCACTAACAAAATCACCTTCATCTAAGAAGGGGTCCTGTATCGGATCATCGGTTTTTACAACGGGTAGTATGCTAAAGGGGCTCTTGCTGCCAGTAATATTGAATTCTAATGTGAAGCCGCGTAATACAATTGGCAGGCGCCATTGTATCCATGCGCCATTTTGTATAGGGACGAGTTTGCTTCCCTGTTTAGGGATATATATGCGATCATACTTTACTGTGCTTCTTACGTGGATCTGCGGGCTAAGTTGGATTTCTAACAGTGTTCGATGCTCTTCGGCCTGCTCCGCTGGTGAGTCGATTAGAGCTTTATCTTTGGTTAGCGACCAGCTTGAATTTTTTAGCCACAGGCCTACAGCATCATTTTTAAAGTAATTTAGCGCTATTGTGGTGAATAAGTATATTGCCCCGAGTATTAACATCGCGAACGCAAACCAAGCCCCCATCATCGCAGTAGCCCAACTGCGCATCACAGTGGCTGCTAATAGTTGGCCCATTCCCCCCATGCCCATACCGACAACAGCTAAACCCTTTGCCCAAAGAGCTGCTTTTTCCTCAGAGGACTTTGCGTTGCTATAATCGTCTTGGATATCCCAAATTTCCAACGCAGTTGCGAGAACGGCGAAGCCGCCCATTGCTACCAGTCTTCTATTAAAAGCGCGAACCGCTGAACCCCAGGCTTGTGTCTCTCCTTTCGTTGAACTCCAATAGGTGGCCGACCTCTCCATTATTCCTATGGGCTGGTTTTTTATCGATGTGGTAAGTCCCTTAATAGAATTCCACTTACTTTCCACGAATACCGCGGCAAGCAAATTCGCGCTGTATCCCGCTCCGTATGTAATTTTTGCGTAATCCTTTTCATCGATTACACCGTCTTTTGTCAGTTGATGATAGGTGTTCGCAGTGTTTATGAAGTTTAAGAGAATGACTCCCCAAGTTATGGAGGTTGCGTTGATGCCTCCCCGTTGAGCAATTTGTCTAGCTTTGGCGGGCCAGTCTTTAGCCAAGTCTGCTTTTGATAATGCGAAACGTTTTATTTCATCACGTAGTAGTTCTGCATATTTATTATTTTGAAAGTCTAGTATTATGGGTTTCGAAAGTTCGTGGATCTTTAATTTGGTTTCTAAGGCTTGGATTCGCTTCCCCAAATTTCTGCGAGTTCTTTTTCTTTTTGAATTGCTCCATTGGTTTTTTTCAGAGGCTAATGAATTCGTTATTTCTAGTTTTGTCGACTTCCATTTGTCTACTTTTGATTTTATTTCGGTATCGACTACGATTCTTTCAGGCGAGTTGCTGAGTAATTGGCCGATAAGCATATTTCGTAGCAGGCTAATCATGCTTTGGTTTTTACCGGCCGCAAGTCGACTATCAGAGGGGATTAAAGCCAGAAGGATGATTTTTGCGGTCTCCTTTCCTTCTTCAGTGGCTAAGGTTTTTAGTGCTTTATATGTGTCTCTAGTAGATTGCTTTAGTTCTTTTATCCAGGTTTGTTCGGTGAAACCTTCATGATGAATGACGGCGTTTATTTCGCCGGCTCGAGTGGCTAAGGTAGTGTAGTCGCCGATACCGTCTAGTAATATGTTTGCGGGCTTCCCAAATGCAGATTTCAAATCTTCAGAGAAACCGTAACGAATAGCTCCAAACAGTGTTTCACTTTTTATTTCTTCTCTTGCTAGCCAAGCGCTAGCGTGTTGATTTTGACAGTATATAGTGAGTAAGTTTGCAAAAGCTTTTTGTAGTTTGTGCAGTTGCGTTGTATTTGTCGTGTCAAAAAATAATTTTAACGGGTCAGTACCAATGTGTTTAGACCAAAGCTCAAAGTCAGTCTGTGTTTGGTTAATTTTTTGTAGTAATGTCGTTCCGTTTTTTTTGTGTTTCAGGATGTATGCGTGTGCGCCGTCCAGATCAACGTGCCTGCGCCATTTTTCGCGCGCTTTCCAAGTTGTATAGTCTGTTTCACTTAGGGTAATGGAATACTTTCTTTTTAAGTTTTTTTCCATGTCGATAGCCTTGAAGCTTTCGGAGGGTATCAGCATTGCTGGTGCACCGCTCAGACCATCTGTAATCGCTTGGGTATCCTCTGCTTGGCGCTGGGTGAAGTATGCGTCTACATCGCGCTGATATTGGCGAGTCTTATCAGTGTCTCCCTTCACAGAAGTGGGTGTCGTCGATAAACTCGTTCCGCAGAGAGCCTCTACATTTTCTGCAATTTGGATTTTATGTTCGTGTTCTTGTTGCCACAATTGATATGCGACATGGTCAGCCGCTAACTGCATACCTAGATCATTTAAAATATCTAAAGGTGCGTCCAATGCGATTACTAAGGCGCTTTCTTTGTCAGGAACACTTCCCATCCAAAAGACATCTGCCGCCAAGGCTGTAAAGGCTGGCTCGCCGATTGAGTCGCCGGCTAGTGCGATCGGAGGAATGGCTGAGTCGGCGAAACGATTGTCAGCTTGAACAGCATCTTTGTCTACGTCTGCGGCAGCATCGGCAATGAGCGACAGCGGTAAGGTGTCGCGAGCTGATTGAGTGATACAGTAAGCAGGTAGATCGAGGCTTTTCATCCACTCTTTCCGACTCCCAATGTTCGAACGCATGTGTTCGCATATTCGCCACGTCCACTGGTTCGGTGAGTAAGCAATGCGTAAAGTATTTTTGCGAGGATAGATTAGGTAGTTCCTGCTTTCCCCTGATCCCGATCGCTCGTCTTTACCTATATCAGCATCCGCCCACTTGATACGAGTAAGTTGCCCAGTGCTTGATGCATAACTGTATTCATGCAATGTTTTTTCGGTTTCGTCGTAGACATAGACGTAACCCTTATACAGCTGCCGAAGTGTATATCCTCGAGTTTTTAGAGATGGTAACGCCGACCACTTGCCTGATTTGAGCAGCGGCTTAAGTTTTTTCGGATCTTCATCGTATCGAGAGCGATCCAGCGCGTAACGCATCGGAACGATTGCGACATCGGGGCCGGTGAGGGGGCAGCCTCCGGTGGCTTTTGCTGTGGTGGTGGGGAAACAGGCGTTGCGCTGTTGTTGGAGTGTTCCGCTCTTGTCAGCCATTTGCAGTGTCCTTTGCTTCCAGCGCTTGCTGGCGATAATCATCCAGTGCTTCGATACGCAGTTCGGGTGCCAAACGCCCTTTATCGGGGTTGTGGCTCAGCCACTCTTGATAGGGGCTGTCAGGGCGAGTGGCGAAGTCTCGTCCCCAGTCGACGCAGGTTTCCGCCCATGTTACCAGTCCTCGTTCGCTGACCAGTCCCCAGGCGCTGCCGCTGTCTAGAACGTGTTCTAGCCACCACTCAGTTTGATCGCTGTTCAGCAGTGAAAATGTTTGAGCGTCGCGGGTGTTCAGCCAGGCGTATAAGCGCTCTTTGAACTGCCATCGGTAGGCGAGTTCCAGGGCCGTGATTTGTTGCTCGCCGAGCAGGGCGAAGTTTTTTTCACGAGGGTCCTTTGACTGCGGTCTCGCGAACGGTGTAATCGGTGTATTGCTCGCGGACCGCCAGGTGTGGACCGGCGTCTTGATCCAAATTGTCTCTATAGGTCCCAGCACGTGACTGAGATGTTCCGGTCCGTAGCTGGAAAGCCAGTGATGCATGACGAGGGGATCGGCGAAACGCAAAAGACCTTCGCTGCCGTGCACATCTGGCGGACAGATAAAGTGTCGTAGATGGTCTGCTACTTCATTGAGTGAAGCGCGGCTGAACAACGGACAAGAATCGGCTTGAGTCAGGTGGTTTTGCTGCCAGTCTCTGAGGACGGAAGATTTCCCCTGCGGCTTCACGAGTATCGGCCCCAGATCTTTCAATTCCGCCCACCGCGTTCCCAGGTACAACGGCTCGATCTCCAGCGGTTCGCCGAGTTGGTACAGACTTGGGATCGCATCAGGACGCAGGACCCCGTCGATCAGCAGAAAGTTGGCGTTCGACGGGTAACTCATTTGGCGGCGTTCTTCGCTGCTTGCGCGGCAGCTTTCTCGCATATTTCACAGCGCGGCGTACGACGCATCAACGCCTGGCGCTGCGCAGGCACCAGCAACTGTCCGGCCTTATCCGCATCCGCCTGCTTCAACGGCCCCGGCAACAACGGCGCCGCTCCCGTGCCACTGCCCGGGCCACCGCCGGAGTTGATGTTGATCACCGGCCCGCTCATGGTCACGCCGCCGGCATCGATCTTGATGAAGCTGCCGCCACCGATCAGGGTCAGTTCGGCGCCGGCTTCCAGCACCACTTTCATACCGCTGCTCAGGTGAATTTCCTGCCCCGCATCAATGAACTGCCCGGTACCAATCTTGACGTGCTGATTCACCCCCACCGTCAGGTGATCATTGGCCTGCGCTTCAACCTTGCGGTCCTCAAAAACCGTGTGGTGTTCTTCGGCCTTGAATTCCGTGTAGCTATTCTTCTCGACCGTATCGTGACGTTCATTACCGACTCGAATCTTCTGGTCGTGCTCGATGTTTTCATCCCAATCGCGCTGGGCATGCAGGTAGATCTGCTCCTGACCTTTTTTGTCTTCGATGCGCAGTTCGTTGTAGCCGCTGCCGCCCATGGAGCTCAGGGTTTTGAAGGTGCTGCGCGTCTTGTTCGCCGGCAGCGCATAGGGGACGGTGTTTTCCTTGTGGTACAGGCAGCCGCTGATCAGCGGTTGGTCGGGGTCGCCTTCAAGGAAAGTCACGAGGACTTCCATACCGATGCGCGGGATGGCAATGCCGCCGTACTGGGCGCCGGCCCAGGCGGAGGAGACGCGCAGCCAGCAGCTGGTCTTGTCGTCGGCCTGGCCTTCGCGGTCCCAGTGGAACTGGACCTTGACGCGGCCGTACTGGTCGCAGTGGATTTCTTCACCTTTGGGGCCGGTGACCACGGCGCTCTGGCTGCCGAGGATGCGCGGTTTCGGGTGGCGCAGGGGCGGGCGGTTCGGCACGTCCCACGGGGTGGCCTGGAAGCGGTTGCGGTAGCCCTGGTGGAAATCGTCTTTCAGCGCGGTGGTGTCGCTGGTCACCGACTCTTCCAGCACTTGCGGCTGTTTGCCTTCGTGAAGGATTTCGGTGAGCAGCCAGAGGTCGTTCCACTTGGCTTTCGGGTGCGCAGTGAGTGCGAGGAAGTGGCCGCTGACCAGCAACGGTTGATCGCTTTTGCCTTCAGCCAATTGGAAGTCGCTGCGGTGACGTTCGAGGGCGCGTTTGGCCAGGTGTTTGCCGCGCTCGCGGTCGACGAAGCGGCCCGGGTAGTCGTAGTCCTCGAGGTCGGGCAGGGCGTCGCCACGGTTTTCGCTTTCGAGAGTGATTCGCGGTTTTTCGAAGTCGTAATCGCGGCGCGTGGTGCGGCTGGTGCGGGTTTCCAGTCGCAGGTCGAAGCGCTTGATCACCGGGTCACTGGCGACCATGCCGGAGTCTTGCTGATAGGCCACGGGTTTGAGTTTCGGGAACACCGTCTGGTCATCGCCGAAGATCAGTTTGTGTGCGGTGGC
>NZ_JBIUVJ010000056.1:0-35692 GCF_044742875.1 Pseudomonas sp. NPDC087817 | reverse complement strand
AGCCTCGAACGCGGCACCGAAGTGCGTCAGCGCACCAAGGACACCTGGGGCCTGTGGCGTAAAAGCGTGCTCAACCCCGAGTCGAACGTGCAGTTCGGCGAAGGCGGCGCGGGGACGTTCTCCGACGGCAAGCTGTACAGCCAGATCAAGGATCCGAAGTTCCTTGGCCGTAAAGTCCTGCACGAATTCGTCAAGGCTGGCGCGCCGGAAGAAATCCTCTACGTCAGCAAGCCGCACATCGGCACGTTCCGTCTGACCGGCATGGTCGAAACCATGCGTGAAGAAATCCGCGCACTGGGGGGGGAAGTGCGTTTCCAGGAGCGCGTCACTGACGTGCTGATCGACGACGGCCAACTGGTCGGCGTGCAACTGGCGAGTGGCGAAACCCTGCATTCGAAACACGTGGTCATGGCCCTCGGCCACAGTGCCCGTGACACCTTCCGCATGCTCCACAGCCGTGGCGTGTTCATGGAAGCCAAGCCGTTCTCGGTGGGCTTCCGTATCGAACACCCGCAATCGCTGATCGACCGCGCACGGCTGGGCAAATACGCCGGCCACCCGAAACTGGGCGCTGCCGACTACAAACTGGTGCACCACGCCAAGAACGGCCGCTCGGTCTACAGCTTCTGCATGTGCCCGGGCGGCACCGTGGTCGCAGCGACTTCCGAGCCGAACCGCGTGGTCACCAACGGCATGAGCCAGTACTCGCGTAACGAGCGCAATGCCAACTCCGGCATCGTCGTCGGCATCACTCCGGAAGTCGATTATCCGGGCGGCCCGCTGGCCGGCATCGAGTTGCAGGAGCGCCTGGAATCCCACGCGTTCATCCTCGGCGGCAGCGATTACAAAGCCCCGGCACAACTGGTTGGCGACTTCATCAACGACATTCCTTCGACCGAACTGGGTGAAGTCGAGCCGTCGTATAAACCGGGCGTAGCACTGGGCGATCTGGCCCTGGCGCTGCCGGACTTTGCCATTGAAGCGATCCGTGAAGCATTGCCGGCGTTCGAGAAGCAGATTCGCGGTTACTCGCTGCACGATGCGGTGTTGACCGGGATCGAGACGCGCACCTCGTCGCCGCTGCGTATTACCCGTAACGAAACGCTGCAGAGCATGAACGTGAAAGGCCTGTTCCCGGCCGGTGAAGGCGCGGGTTATGCGGGCGGGATTCTGTCGGCGGGGGTTGACGGGATTCGCATCGCCGAAGCCGTGGCTCGCGACATTCTGGGCCTGGAAGCCTGATCAGCTAAATCTGCAACAACGCAAAAAACTGTGGGAGCTGGCTTGCCAGCGATGGCGGAAATTCAGTCAACATCAATGTTGAATCTGAGTCAGTCATCGCTGGCAAGCCAGCTCCC
Organism: Pseudomonas sp. NPDC087817; assembly: GCF_044742875.1. Taxonomy (NCBI): domain Bacteria; kingdom Pseudomonadati; phylum Pseudomonadota; class Gammaproteobacteria; order Pseudomonadales; family Pseudomonadaceae; genus Pseudomonas; species Pseudomonas sp. NPDC087817. Next base: position 34,334 of record NZ_JBIUVJ010000056.1, on the reverse strand, counting down.
ACATTTGATTCAGGTGTGTCAGATATTGGCGCGCAACACTGAAGTCGGCAGCGCCTCACCGCGTTCGGCACTCGCCGCTACCGCCGCGATCAACCCACTCAACTCATACCCCTGCACCTTGAGCCAGTCCTGATCGTAATAAGTGTCTGCATAACGCTCGCCGCCATCGCACAGAATCGCCACGATCGACCCCGACTCCCCCGCCGCTTTCATCTGCTGCGCCGCCATCAGCGCACCGATCAGATTGGTCCCGCTCGACCCACCGACATGCCGCCCCAGACGCTGCGCCAAATAGTGCATGGCTGCCAGTGACAAGGCGTCCGGCACCTTGACCATGGCATCGATCACTTTGGGCAGGAACGACGCTTCCACCCTTGGCCGACCAATACCCTCGATCCGCGAACCGCAATCCAGGCGCAGACTGGCATCGCCGGTCTGGTAGTAATCGAAGAACACCGAACGCTCGGCATCCGCGCACAGTACGCGGGTGCAGTGCTGGCGATAGCGCACGTAGCGGCCGAGGGTCGCGGTGGTGCCGCCGGTGCCGGGGCTGGAAATCAGCCAGCTCGGCTCGGGGTGCTTCTCGTAGCGCATCTGCTGGAAGATCGATTCGGCGATGTTGTTGTTCGCCCGCCAGTCGGTGGCGCGCTCCGCGTAAGTGAACTGGTCGATGAAGTGACCACCATGCTCGCGAGCCAGGCGCTCGGATTCGGCGTAGATCTGCGTCGGATCTTTCACCAGATGACTCTGACCACCGTAGAAAGCAATCTGGGCAATCTTCTCCTTCGACGTGGTCGCCGGCATGACCGCTATGAACGGCAGACCGAGCATGCGCGCGAAATACGCTTCGGAAATCGCCGTCGAACCGCTGGACGCCTCGATCACCGGCGCGCCGGGTTTGAGCCAGCCATTACACAGCGCATACAGAAACAGCGAACGGGCCAGACGGTGCTTGAGGCTGCCGGTCGGATGACTGGATTCGTCCTTGAAGTACAACTCGATGCCCGGGAAACCCGGCAGCGGCAAGGGGATCAGGTGGGTGTCGGCGCTGCGCTGGAAATCCGCTTCGATGATGCGGATAGCTTCGCGTGCCCACTGTCGGTTGTCGCTCATGGTCATGATTCTCATTGGATCGCGGCGGGAGATCAGCCTCCCTGGAAGGCTCATCCGTCAGCTTAGGAAAAATCCTGCAGCGCGCACAGATACAGCTGAGTCTCAATGTGTCGGGCAACTGCTAGGCTCAGCGTGACTTGAGCCAGACACCTTGTAACGACATATAACAAAAAAGAATATAACTTTTGTTTTAACAACTAACAGTACGGGTTAGGGTGTTCCACCTTTTTGACGATTCGATGGAGAGCGACCTTGCCTCTGCGTAGCACTTTCACGCGTTTCTTTCAGTTGGAAGCTGCCAGCGGTCTGTTATTGATCGCCGCGGCCATTCTGGCTTTGATTATCAACAACTCGCCCCTGTCGTGGCTGTACACCGGCCTGCTCGACACGCCAGTGGTAGCACAGATCGGCGCGCTGAAAATCGCCAAGCCCTTGCTGCTGTGGATCAACGACGGCCTGATGGCACTGTTCTTCCTGCTGATTGGCCTGGAAGTGAAGCGCGAAGTCCTCGACGGTCAGCTGTCCAAGCCATCGCAGATCGTGTTACCTGGCGCGGCCGCTATCGGCGGCATGCTGGTGCCGGCGCTGATCTACTGGTTCCTCAACCGCGACAACCCGGCAGCGCTCGACGGCTGGGCCATCCCGACCGCCACCGACATCGCCTTCGCCCTCGGCGTGCTGGCCCTGCTGGGCAAGCGTGTGCCTGTGTCGCTGAAGTTGTTTCTGATGACGCTGGCGATCATCGACGACCTCGGCGCCATCGTGATCATTGCGATCTTCTACTCGGGTGAATTGTCGACTCTGTCGCTGGGCCTGGCGGCGGCGTGTATAGCGGCGCTGGTGGCGATGAACCGGCTCGGCGTGGTCAAGCTTGGGCCGTACATGATCATCGGCCTGATCCTGTGGGTGTGCGTTCTCAAGAGCGGTGTCCATGCGACGCTGGCCGGCGTGACTCTGGCCTTCTGCATCCCGCTGCGGACGAAAAACGCCGAACCTTCGCCACTGCTGACGCTGGAACACGCGCTGCATCCTTGGGTGGCCTACGGCATTCTGCCGCTGTTCGCCTTTGCCAACGCTGGCCTGTCGCTGAGCGGTGTCACCGTGGAAAGCTTTACCCACCACGTACCCATGGGCATCGCCGTCGGCCTCTTGCTGGGCAAGACCGTCGGCGTGTTCGGCCTGACCTGGCTGGCCGTGAAGATCGGCATCGCTTCCCTGCCCCAGGGTGCCAATTGGGGTCAGGTGTTGGGCGTCGCCATCCTCTGCGGCATCGGCTTCACCATGAGCCTGTTTGTCGGTTCGCTGGCGTTTGAACCGGGCGTGAGCGACTACGCCGGCATGGATCGAATGGGCATTCTGACCGGATCGTTGTTTGCCGCGTTGATCGGTTATGCGGTGACGGCGGCGGCGAGTCGCAGAAGCAGCATTCAAGGGGCCTGAGTGCTGGCCCAAGACAACCAGCACACTTCTCGCGTGGTTTAGCAATGATTCACGCAAGTGTGCTATATCTTTCGTGAAGCCAGTGCCCGTTTCCACACGGTAATCCCGGAGCCATCCATGTCACGTAAAGCAGAAAAACGCCCAATGACGGACGATCAGATTGCCGTCCAGGAATCCCGAATTCCAGACATCGCCCTAAAGGCATTCAGCAATGCCTACAAAATGGCACTTGCCAATGGCGCAGCCGTTCTTGTCGCTAAAGATGGCCAGCTATTTGAGGTGACAGAGAAGACATCCGTTGCACTGCGCTCGATCGGCACTTATGGAAATCTGAAAAGCGGCACGCGCCTGCGCATCAATAAATCTGCAAAACAGGTTACTTCTTGAGCACACCCAGAATACGGATATTTGCGGGACCGAATGGATCGGGAAAAAGTACCTTCAATCGACTTGTTCCTGCCCACTTGCGGGAAAACTACATCAACCCGGATGACATAGAGCGGGCGATCAAAGATACGGGGTACTTTGACTTCACCTCTTATCACATCGAGTCTCATAAAGAGCAGATTTTCGATTTTCTCCGTGAACATGCGCTACTGAAGAAATCCCTTCGTTCGCTGGCAAAGCTGGACTCCCTTACGATTGAAGGTGAGCGACTGAGCTTCGCAAATACTGAGATCGACTCCTACGTCGCTTCGGCACTTTCCGACTTCATACGAAGGTCGCTGATCAAGGAACGCATCAGCTTTACGTTTGAAACGGTCATGTCCTCCTCAGACAAAGTCAACCTGCTTGCCGAAGCTCATGACTCCGGCTACAGAGTTTATGTTTATTACGTCGCTACCGCCGATCCCGAAATCAACATAGCCAGGGTTGCCTACCGTGTATCGCAAGGTGGGCACAATGTTCCTCCTGAAAAAATCAGAGCCCGTTACTGGAGATCTCTGGAATTACTTTCTGAGGCTATCCTGACATCCAACAGAGCTTACATTTTCGATAACTCGGATGAAGGTAGTGAAGGGCTGACACAAATAGCAGAAATCACCGATGGCGAGCTGATTGAAATCAAATCAGATATCCAGCCACCCTGGTTCAAAGAATTCGTACTCGATAAATTACTGTAGTCGAAAAATCCCACGTCTTTAGAGACGCGTCCTACAGCCACATCTTTCGCGCTTCGTTAACGTCGCACAGCCCTTTCAAGGGGCTGTCGATGGATGAGCGAAAGGACGATCAGTGGCTCGCAACAAGGACATTCCCCGGGTTCCCAACCCACCGGCGGGCGACGGGCACCACGTCACTCACCGATACATGACGGCCAGCGAACTGGCCGCTCACGAATCCAGACAAAACGCTTATGACGCCATGTTGGCGCGGCAGGAGGCTTTTGAGCGCACCCGCGAAGTGGCTGCGAAAAAGTCTGAGGTCCCGCGCGCTGGGTGTGTGTTCGCCAAGTCCTGCAAGTTACCGGACGCCATCATTGACTACTCGAATCCTTCGGGCATGGTGCCGACCGACAGCCTGAAGGACTACGGTGAAATTGCGTGGCTCGGCGCTCGCGAAGTCGATGCCGCGGGCGTGCTGAATCTGCAAGCGATCAGCGGCGACACGGTTTCACTGGGCGTCGGGCGCATCGCAATACGCATGCCCGCCCTCACCGCTAGCACTATCACATCAATTGGCGCGGTGGGTGCTGCCGCTCTCTCGGCAGTGGTCGCGCTGTTCTGGACGCCCACCCTCGGCGACAGCGCGCTCTACACCGAAGACCAACTGCGTGCCCTGAAACAAGCCCGTACCCGCGTGCGCCTGCGCGTTGAACAACAGGCCGACGGCAGCCTCAAGGGCTACGGCTTTTACACCGGCAAGAACCGCGATTGGGAAATGGTCGATGTCGTGCAGTTCAGTGCGCGTGGCAGCCAGTTTATTGCGGATCTTGGTGAAGGCGTCGAGCTGATCTGGACACCGGCGGTGGATGGTTCAGACATCCTCGGCATCCCTGCCTTGGAGGCTGCACCGCAGGCGCCGCACATCTGGGTTTATCCGCCGACGAAAGCGGCGGACGGGATTCTGGTGAATCCGGTTTATCCGCCGGAGTATCGGGATTTTATTCTGGTCTTTCCGGCGAGTTCGGGGGTTAGGCCGGTATATATAGTCTTAAACGTCCCTAAAGATTTCAAATACCACCCCGCCCCTGTTTCGCTGCCGGCGTTTCCAGACGTGAAACCTGCACCACTGAAAACCTCCGTTCGCGGTGGAGGGAAAAAGCGAAGACGTTGGAAAGATGCATCGGGGAAAATTTACGAATGGGACTCTCAGCATGGCAAGGTTGAGATGTACACCAAGCAAGGAAAACACCTTGGAGAATACGACCCGAAAACAGGGAAACAAACAAAGCCTGCCGATTCCACAAGGAGAGTAGAAAAATGAAGCATGTAATAGAGGTATTCGATCGAAAGACTGAGGATTTGCTCCTAAGCGTGGAGATCGCGTCGCATCACGAGGAAGCATTGAAGGTGCTGATGAACTGGCAACATCCTGAAGATGAGTTCGATGGCTCTGATTTAGACGAAGAGCAGATCAAAGTTTTGGAGGACTGGACTGGTGAAAAGCTCTTGGACGCTACTCATATAGTTCAGTTGGTGTGCATCGAATGACTTATGGCAACTTCAAGCTGAAACACACCATCGAGGCATTTAATAAACGCACAGCTCGGTTAGTTTTCGAGATCCCAGTTCCCGATGGAAACATTGAGCGGCTCAGAATAATCATGCATTGGGTCAATCCCGAAGACGAAATCTTTGGTTATGACCTCGACCAAGAGCAGATAAAGCAATTGGAAGCTTTAATCGGTCGAGCTTTCTACGACTCTAAATACGATTTTCAAATGGGTTGTCATGGAAGCGAGTAAATACCTTAAAAAAACCCCGACCAGTCACCTGATCGGGGTTTTCTTTACCCTACATTCCGCTTAGTGCGAAACGCGGCTGGTCCCGCCAACGGTGGAGATGCGTACACGTTCACCAACGCGGAACACTTCATTCTCCTGAACCTGCTGCACATAGGCGCGCATGCTGCCGTCGTCTTCGCGCACGGTGATTTCCACGCCTTGGGTACGGGTCAGGCCTTCTTCAGTAGCCGAGCCGATCAGACCGCCCGCCACTGCACCGATGACCGCAGCCACGATGCTGCCTTTGCCGCCACCGATGGCGCTGCCGCCGACACCGCCGACCACTGCGCCTGCAGCGCCGCCGATTGGGGTTTTGGTGCCTTCGATCTTGACGGGACGCAGGGATTCGATGGTGCCCATGCGAATCGTCTGCACGCGACGCGCTTCGTCACGGGAGTAGGAGTCACCGGTCAGGCTCGATTGGCAGCCGGTAAGCAACATCGCCATCGTGGAAAAGGAAGCAACCAGCAGAACAGACTTACGCATAGCATCAACTCCAAAGAAACATATATTCATTAAACTCCGTGGCTTGACGCCTGTCACGACACCGCCCGGACAAATTGGCTTTCATTCAGGCGCGGTACAGACACCTGCTTTACCAGAGGTAGCCACTACAGTAGCGCCAAATTACCGATTCTGCGCCACGGACACCAAGGATTTTCATGGATTACTTCATCATTGCCGTTACCACCGTCGCCGGTTTGTACTTCCATGGGTGGCTGTACGTACGGATCAAACGCTGGATAGATCGCGATCTGGCGTTGTCACTGGCCGGCAAGGACGAAGGCAAACGCGCCTTCATGCTCGAACAATTGGCCCGCGCTCAGGCGCAGAAGATCAAGCGTCGAGACCTGCCGAAGTGGCTTGAGGCCGCTGCGGCAGGCTATCTCGCTCGGTAGACTGCTTAAGGTGCCAGACGTTCAAGAATCCAGTCGGCGCCCTGCACACGGTAGTTGAGGCGATCGTGCAGACGGCTCGGACGGCCCTGCCAGAACTCGATGCGCTCGGGCAGCAAGCGGTAACCACCCCAGTGTTGCGGGCAGTCAGGCTGGGTGTCGCTGAAACGTTGTTCGGTCGCCTTGAGCAGATCTTCCAGCTCTCCCCGCCCGTTGATCACCCGGCTCTGCGGCGATGCCCAGGCGCCCAGACGACTGCCCAGCGGTCGCACCTGATAATACGCATCGGACTCTTCAGGCGTGACCTTCACTACCCGGCCTTCGATGCGCACCTGGCGCTCAAGGGTCGGCCAGAAGAAGGTCATGGCGGCAAACGGATTGACCGCCAGATGCTGGCCCTTGGCACTGTCGTAGTTGGTGAAGAAGGTGAAGCCCTGCTCGTCCAGGCCCTTGAGCAGCAGAATGCGGCAATGCGGACGCCCGCCCGCATCGACCGTGGCCAGGGTCATGGCGTTGGCTTCAACCGGCGCCTGTTCGGTTTTCACCGCATCGGCGAACCATTGGTGGAACAGCGCGAACGGCTCGGCCGGGGCCTGCGCCTCGGTCAAACCATCCCGGGTGTAATCACGACGCATATCTGCCAGAGCCTGGGTCATGGCGCAGTCCTTTTCGTTAGCGGATCACTTTTTGGTGGCGTCGGCAGCGGCGACTTTCTTATCGGTCGCAGCGGCTTTGGCGGGTGCGGTTTTCTTCGCCGGAGCCTTGGCTGGCGCTTTCTTCGCAGGTGCTTTGGCAGCGGCTTTCTTGGCGGGTGCCTTTTTGGTGGCCGGTACGGCAGCTTTCTTCGCGGCTGGCGCCGGGGTGACTGGTTTGGCCACTGGCTTGACGTCCTGCGCAGCGACCATGGTCACTGGCTTCGGCGCCGGCATGTTGTATTTGCTCAACAGCGCAACCATGGTGTTCTGCGGGGTCACCAGCATTTCCACGCGACGGTTCAGGGCACGGCCTTCAACGCTGTCGTTGGCGGCACGCGGGGCTTCGGAGCCCATGCCGCGCAGCATCAGGCGATCACGCTGCAAGCCGCTGAGGCGGAAGATCGCCGCAATGGCCTGGGCACGTTCTTGACTCAGTTTGATATTGGCTGGCGCAGCACCGCTGGAGTCACTGTGGCCAAGTACCAACACCGCAGTTTCCGGGTCGGCTTCGAGGATTTTCGCCACGCGGGTGAACGGGCCGAGGGTCACTGGCAGCAACATCGCCGGGCGATCCGGGTTGAACGAGCCTTCTACCGGCGCGGTCACGACCAGCACGTTGTCACGGCGCTCGAGTTGCAGATTGCTGTCCTGGATCGCGGTACGCAGGCGTGGTTCGTAGTCGTCGAGCCAGGCTTGAGTGACTTTCGGGTCCGGCATCGGCACGACCTTGGCGGTGTCCTGATCCTTGCCGCCAAACGGCCACCACCATTTGCCGCCCTTGTCGGCCTCGGCTTTGGCCACTTCAACCGGTTTGGCTTCGGGCTTCACTTCCGGCTTGGTGTCGGCCTTGGCGGTCGAATCGTCCGAGCCAAAAGGCCAGTACCATGGGCTGCTGCTTTCAGCCTTGGCTACCGGAGCGGCGGCAGCGGGTTTCAACGGAGCCGGGGCAGGCTCTTTGGCTGCCACCTTGTCGGAAGACCCGAACGGCCACCAGCTACCGCCGTCGGCATCGTTTTTCGGAGTCTGTGCACAACCGGTGATCGCAACACACAGGGCCAGGGCGAGAGTCGTTTTAGCTGACATTGAAAATCCACAAAATGAAGTAATGAAAAATCAGAGCACTTTCGCCCGGATAAACAGACGCTTTGAATCGAAAAACCTGTCGAGGTTCCGGCCCTGGAACCTCTGATGACGCTTTACAGACAAGTGGCAAGCACCCGCGCGAGCTTCTGCGCACGCGGATCCATCAAGACGTACGGCCCTAGGGTATTTGTCACAAAACCAAACGCGACATCATGCTCAGGGTCAGCAAAACCGATCGAACCGCCTGCGCCCGGATGGCCGAACGCCCGTGGGCCGAGGCCATAAGTGGCGTTGGGCACGTCCGGTTGATCGAGCATGCAGCCCAGACCCAAACGGGTGCGGGTCAGCAGGGTCTTGTCTTCGCCGAGGCTATGCTCGCGGGTCAGCTCTTCGAGCATGTCGCTTTCAAGCAGGCTGCCGTCGAGCAGACCGGCGTAGAAACCAGCAAGGCTGCGCGCGTTGCCGTGGCCATTGGCTGCCGGTTGTTGCATGCGCCGCCACTCCGGTTTGTTGGTGCTGGTGAGCACCGACGGTGGGTTGGTGAAGGCGCGGGTGGTCATGGCGGTCGGTTCACGCATGGTCACTTGCAGAAGACGCTGAGCGGCGGCATCACCCGCATTGCCCTTGCCCCGGGCGATATGCGCGACACGGTGAAACTCTTCGTCGGCCAAACCGACATGGAAATCCAGACCCAGTGGCTTGGCGACACGGGCGACGATGGATTCACCCGGTCCGCGACCGTCGGCGCGGCGCAACAACTCACCGATCAGCCAGCCGTAAGTGATCGCGGCATAACCGTGGCCAGTGCCCGGCGTCCACCACGGCGCCTCAGCCGCGAGAGCGTCGACCATGGTTTGCCATTCATAAAGGGCTTCAGGCGCCAGCAACTCGCGCAGGGCCGGCAGACCGGCCTGATGGCAGAGCAATTGGCGCAGGGTCACGGCCTCTTTGCCGGCGGCGGCGAACTCCGGCCAGTAGCGGGCGACCGGAACATCCAGTTGCAACTTGCCCTCGGCGACCAGTTGCAGCGCAGTGACGGCGGTGAAGGTTTTGGTGCAGGAGAACAGATTGGCGATGGTGTCGCTGTGCCAGGCCTCGGCGCCATCCTTGTCGGCGGTACCGGACCAGAGGTCGAGGACGGTTTCTCCGCCGACCTGAATGCACAAGGCTGCGCCGCGTTCCTGGGGATCGTCGAACAGTGCGGCGAAAGCTTCGCGCACCGCTTCGAATTGAAGCTCGTAATGTCCCTGAATCTGCACCCGCAACTCCCCCGCGAAAACGCTCTACAAAGTGGCCCGCATTGTTCCAGCCCTTGAGGGATTTGGGAACAGCTGCGGGCTGGACGGTTGAATCGGATTTTTGGGTGTGGCGAGGGGGCTTGCCCACTCGCCACAGTGTCAGTCAGTGACCATTGCCCGAATGCCCACCCGCATGCCCTGCACCCGGGCCTTTGCCGGCTTCGCCCTTGCGCCCGCCTTCAGCTTCATGACCGGCGACCGCTGCGGCTTTCTCCGCCTCTTTGCCAAGCTGATCAACCGCCTGCAAATTGCTCTTGCGCACCGTTTCGACAAAGCCCTGATACGGCAGATCGGTCACGCCGACCAAACCAAAGTGCCCGTTCTCGCCATCCAGCAGACGCCCGGTCACCGGTTGATCCAGATACTGGAACCAGTGCACGCCGACAATCGACGGTTCACTCAAGGCCTGTTTGAGGAAGTTGGCATACGCCGCGCCGCGATCCTCTTCCTTGGCCAGTTGCGTCACACCGCCCCAGAACGGGCCGCGATCAGTGGAGCCGAAGTTGAACTCGGTAATCAGCACCGGTTTGTCCAATGCATTCAAAGCGGCAAAGTCATAACCATCCTGCGGTTTGAGCGTGTACATGTTGAAACTCAGCACATCGCAATATTGCGCGCAGGACGCCACGGCTTCCGGGGTGCTGATGGCGAAGCGGCCGCCGAGCAGCAACTGGTTCGGCGCATGCCATTTCAGCGAGTCGGAGATGGTCTTGAAATAGGTGTCGGCGAAGACCTTCTGGAAGTATTTGAAGTCGGCCTCGATTTCCGGGTGTTCCGGGTTCGGCAGCGGCGGGACGAAACCCGGATCTTCCATCAATTCCCACGCCGGCAGGTCGATGCCCCAGGCTTTCGACAGCCCCGCCTGATTACGGTATTTGTCACGCAATTGCTTGAGAAACGCGCGTTTGGCCGGCACGTCGGTGGTCATTTTCAAGGTGCCGTACGCCAGCGCGTAACGGGATTTCGGATCGTCGCCGGGACCGGCCCACGCCAGTTCGTTATCGGCGAAATAGCCAATCAGCCACGGATCATCGCGATGATCGCGGGCAGCGATGGCCACGGCGCGTTCGGTGGCCATGGCGAAACGCGGATCGAACGGGTCGGGCATACCGCCCCACCAGTCGCTGCCGGTGCTGATGCTGGTGTAATCGCCGACGATCGACAACGGCAAGGTGTACGGCACGCGGTCGGCGTCAGCCAGCGCATCGGCACTCCAGTTGCCGATCGTGTTGAAACCCCAGGCTTGCAAGCGATCAAGGGTATGGCTGGCCCACTGCTGCTCATCGACCGTGGCTTTGCACGGAGCCGTGACGGTTTGATCGGCAGCTTTTTCAGCAGTCGTTGCCACCGCGTCGGTTTTCGCCGCTTCGGCGACACCGGACTTCGCTTCGCTGGCGCCTGCTACAGGCTCTGCGGCTTTCGCTGCCGTTTCTTCCACCGCGCCAGCCTTGGCCGCTTCAGCGATCCCGGCCTTGCCGTCGCTGTCCGGCGCGCAAGGCTCGCCGTAGACCCGCTGCAGGTTGGCGGCATAGAAGTCGTACCAGCGCCCATTGCCGTAGCCCCGGCCCTGATCGGCACCGTTGCCGCCACGGTTGTCGCCTTCACCGAAGTGAATGGCCAGGGGCTCGCCGGTTTTTGGCAGGGATTCGAACATGTATTCGCGACCCGCCACGTAGGTCTGGTTGACCTCGGGGCTGATGGTGTTGACGCCGAGGGAGTAAAACGGATGCCCTTCTGGCGTCACCAGATACCAGCGACCGTCGCGTTTTTCCGTGCGGAAGAAGCCGCTGGCCTTAAAGGCCGGGCCTTTGCTCCAGCCGCCGAACTTGTCCAGCGAGGACTTCTCGCGCTCGGCCAGCCAGGTTTTCAGCTGTTGCTGTTCCTTGGCGGCGGCAGATTTGAGTTGTTCGTCAGTGGCGATTTTTTCCGGCCATTTGCTGCGGGTCGACTGACCATAAGCGTCGACCAGATTGCCGTACACCGCTTGCGTGACCGCCTCGCCGTCCTGCACGCCAAAGCGTTCGAGCAGCAGGCTCTGGGCAACTTTCGGCTGATCCATCGACAGACTCACCGATACGATTTGGCTTCGATCAATCTCGCCGCTACTGCTGGCCAGCAGAATGCGTTGACCATCGACGGTCATCGGCATCGGCGGCCCGGCCTTCATGCCCTGGCTCAGTGGCGTAGCCGCTACCAACGGCACCAGCAAGGTTTGCGCCGGGCCGGCCGGCAGGTCGACGCGACTGGTCAGCGTCTGGCCATTGTTGCTCTGGATCTGCACATAGACCGTCACGGCCCAGTTCATCGCACTCTGCAGGCGCAGGCTCATCATTCCGGACTGCGACCAGTCCCAGGCACCGGTCTGCGGAGTCAGGCGCAACGTCGGGCGGGCCACCGGGTTGAACGTCACCCGGCGCAACACTTCACCCTCTGGGGTTTGTTCGGCGTTGGCTTGCGGCAGGTCGGCGTTTTCCGTGGTGATTTTCACCACGTCGGCGGGACGGACAAAGTTGAACAGCGTCTGCTGGCCAGCAGGCGCCGCCAGCAACGGGGCGGCGAAGATCAAGGCAAACACGGCAGGTAATGAACGGCGGATCATAAGAACGGAGTTCTCCCTAACGACCAAATGGCCAATGGAAAAGCGTTGGCAGAGAGATAGACAGCGCGGCGGGCGAAATTGCCCACCGGTGTCTCAGGATATTTCACGACGGAAAGGAGGCAACGCATTGAGGATCGCCTTGCCGTAGCGCTGGGTGACCAGGCGCCGGTCGAGCAAGGTGATGGTGCCGCGGTCTTCTTCGGTACGCAGCAGACGCCCGCAGGCCTGAACCAGCTTCAGCGAGGCATCGGGCACCGAGATTTCCATGAACGGATTGCCGCCACGGGCTTCGATCCACTCCGACAGCGCGGCCTCGACCGGATCGTCCGGCACCGAGAACGGAATCTTGGCGATCACCACGTGCTCGCAATACGCGCCCGGCAAGTCGACACCCTCGGCAAAACTGGCGAGACCGAACAGCACACTGGAATCACCGCCATCGACCCGCGCCTTGTGCTTGTTCAGGGTTTCCTGTTTCGACAGGTTGCCTTGAATGAACACTTGCTTGCGCCAGTCGCGGTCGAGACCGTCGAACACGTCTTGCATCTGTTTGCGCGAGGAGAACAGCACCAGCGTGCCGCGCGAACCTTCGACCAGATCCGGCAACTCACGGATGATCGCGGCGGTGTGAGCAGCGGCATCGCGCGGGTCGGCTTTCAGATCCGGCACGCGCAACACGCCAGCGTCGGCGTGGTGGAACGGGCTCGGCACCACGGCGGTGACGGCTTTTTTCGGCAGGCCGGCACGCATGCGGAAGCGGTCGAACGTGCCCAGCGCAGTCAGCGTTGCCGACGTCACCAGACAGCCGTAGGCGACGTTCCACAGGCTGCGGCGCAAGGTTTCGGCGGCGAGGATCGGGCTGGCGTTGACCTCGATGTCGAAAAGTGAGCCGCTTTCGGCCAGGGTCAGCCAGCGCGCCATCGGCGGGCTGTCTTCCGGGTCTTCGGCGGTGAACGCGGTCCACAGTTCCCAGTTGCCGGAGGCACGGGACAACAGGCTGCCGAACAGCGGATACCACTCTTCGGCCTGATTGCTGGCGATGCCGATGTTGACCTCGCCGTCCATGCCTTCCTTGAGCAGGTCGGTCAGGCGCGTGAACAGGTCATTAAGACGGGCGAAGCCTTTCTTCAGCTCAATGCCCATTTCGCGCATGTGTTCGGGAATGACCCCGGCAACAAAGCGATGGCGAGGCCGCTCACGGCCCTCGACGTCTTCGCCGGGTTTGAAATCGGCAATCTGCTCGCAGGCCGTAAACATGAACTGCTGCTGGGTCTTGATCTCGCGCGCCAGCTCCGGCACTTGCTCGATCAACTTGCCGAGATCTCCCGGCAGCGGATGCTGGGCCAGCAACTTGGTGAGGTTCTTGGCGGTGGTTTCCAGCCAGTCGGCGGTGGAACGCAGGCGTGTGTAATGGGCGAAGTGGCCGATGGCCTTGTCCGGCAGGTGATGGCCTTCGTCGAACACGTAAATGGTGTCGCGCGGGTCGGGCAACACCGCGCCGCCGCCGAGCGCCAGGTCAGCCAGAACCATGTCGTGGTTGGTGACGATCACGTCAACCTTGCCCATGCCCTCGCGGGCCTTGTAGAAGGCGCACTGGCCGAAGTTCGGGCAATGGCGGTTGGTGCACTGGCTGTGATCGGTGGTCAGGCGCGCCCAGTCGGCGTCTTCCAGCGCATTCGGCCAGCTGTCGCGGTCGCCGTCCCATTTATTGCCGGCAAGCTTTTCGATCATGCTGGTGAACAGCTTCTGACTGGCCTCATCGACCTCGATCTTGAAGCCTTCCTCTTCGAACAGCTGGGCCGTGGCGGTTTGCGCGTGACCTTCCTGCAAAAGCATGTCGAGCTTGGACAGGCACATGTAACGGCCACGACCCTTGGCCAAAGCAAAGCTGAAGTTCAGCCCGCTGTTGCGCATCAGGTCGGGCAAATCCTTGTAGACGATCTGCTCTTGCAGCGCGACGGTCGCGGTCGCGATCACCAGACGTTTGCCCGCCAGTTTGGCAGTAGGGATCGCCGCGAGGCTGTAGGCCACGGTTTTACCGGTACCGGTCCCGGCTTCCACCGCGACAATCGCGGGGTCGCCACTGCGCCGGCCTTCGTCGTCGGTATCGATATCTCCGAGGACTTTGGCGATTTCAGCGATCATCAGGCGCTGGCCGTAACGCGGCTTGAGGCTCTTGGCCTCTAGAAAACGCGAGTAGGCGCCCTGGATCGTGGTTTTGAGTTCAGTGCTGATCATTGAGTGTCGGGCGCAAAAACGCTGGATAAATTTTCAGTGGTTCAGGGGGGCGTTCTCGATCAGTTTCCACGCCGCGTTGTCGCCTTAAAGCGGACCAGGCAAGGCGCAGGCCGCTGGAAATGGTTGTTCCCTTTCCAAGGCCTGCAACGCAGGCTGGCCCGCTTTAAGGCACAACCCGAAGGGCCGCGCCTGCTGTTGTGCAGGGCTGCGTTGCTCGAAGCTTATTTGGAATGACCAAACCACGCTTCTCGCGCCTTGCCCTGCACAACAGCAGGCGCGGCGCGGCGCGGAAACTGATCGAGAATGCCCCCCAACGGCCGCTATCATACCCCGCTAATCAGTCCCGCGCAGAACGGAGTACCCCAATGACACCTTTTAGCCTCGTTTACCCCCTGCATGTCCTCTCCGCCCTCGTGTGGGTCGGCGGCATGTTTTTCGCCTGGATGGTCTTGCGTCCCGCGGCTGTGAAGGCCCTCGACGGCCCTGCCCGACTGACACTGTGGGTGGAAGTGTTTCAAGGTTTTTTTCGCTGGGTCTGGGTCGCGGTGATCATCTTGCCGATCAGCGGCGTAGGCATGTTGCATCTGCAGCAGGTCGGTTTTGAGACCGCACCGAAATATGTGCAGGTGATGATCGGGTTATACGTGGTGATGACGGCGCTGTTTATCCGGATTCAGGGGTTGATGCTGCCAGAGCTGCGCAAAGCGGTTGAAGCAAAGGACTGGCCGACAGGTGCGGCGGTGCTCGGGCGGATTCGCCGGGTGGTGGGGATTAATCTGATTGTCGGGTTGCTGCTGGTGGCGATTGCGGCGGCGCGGCCGATGTTCTGAGCCACAGCATTTTTTGAGCTGTGAACACTGCTGTGGCGAGGGGATTTATCCCCGATGGGTCGCGAAGCGTCCCCGCTCTTTAATCCAAAAGCGGGGACTGCTACGCAGTCCATCGGGGATAAATCCCCTCGCCACAATTGAGCCTTGCTGTTCTTTAGAAGCGCTGCACGGTCACGGCACCCGCCGCGCCGGCCGGTCCAGGCTGACCATCAGCGCCGGCCTTGCCATTCTTGCCGCCATCGGCGCGATACACCAGGCAGCCCTTGGACTTGCCGCCCTTGCCGGCCTTGCCGCCAACGCCCGCCGGGCCACCGGCACCGCCGGCCACGTTGACCTTGATCAGCTCCGCCGGAAACTCACGCGGCACTTCAAGGCGTACCAGCCCACCCGGAGCACCGGGTTGACCGTCACTGCCGTCACTGCCATCAGCACCGTGCCCGGCCGAGCCATAAGTGCAGCCCGGATCTTCACCGTTGCCACCGTCCAGTCCGACAAAACCAGGCGCACCGGTGCCGCCACGAGCATCGACCAACAGTTGCGGCGCGTTCAATGCCTTGAACTGCAGATTCAGATTGCGCCCTGCCCGGGCGGCTTTTTCGTAGGTGCCCGGTGCACCGCGTGCGGTGATCTGGCTGCCTTCGCCGAGTTCTGCGCGAGCAACCTTCATGTCCAACGCCTGTGCCCCTGGCACGATGGCGATCCGAGCTTCGTGACCGAGGCGCAATTCACCGACACTCAGTTCAGTGACGTTGGCGGGAATCAGCAAGGTGCCGTAATCGGCCACGTCCAGGCGCTCAAGCTGCAAAGTGCCGGTGTTGTTAGGCAACCGCATAAGGGAGTTGGGTTCGACGCTGACCACTTGGGCACAGGCCAATGGGCTGATGAATGCAGCGAGCAAGCAGAGTTTACGCATGGGAAGAAGCCTCCGGAGCGGCCGGGGCCGGGATGGTTTGCAGGTGGAATACGCCGAACAGCAGGATGCGGCCACGGTCACGCCAAGGGTGCGGACGTCCCTTGAGGCTGCGATTGCACAGCAGCACTTCGAGCACATGAACCGTTAACAGCAGACCGCCGGCCAGATTGACCAGCAGATGCAGCGGATGAACAAAGGGTACAAGCTGATTGGCCAGCACCACACAGCAGAACAGCAGGGTCAATAACCGCCCCAGCCCCCAGAACACTTTCATACGCTCCCCCGTGTTGCGAATTATTCTTTGGGCGCACAGTAACGGCTTCTGCGGGGGATAAGCCAGAGGCAAAAATGAAAAAACCTTGCCGAGCCGCCAAATGGCTGCCGGAGCGACGATGATCGCCCCGGCAGCTCTAGCTCGCGGACTACAGACACATCCTAGCGATTGATGTGCAGCTCCACTCTGCGGTTTTGCGCGCGCCCTTCGTCGGTCGCGTTATCCGCCACCGGCTCGCTTTCGCCACGCCCTTCACTGGTCAGTTTGTTCGGCGCCAGGCCCTGACTCAGCAGATAAGCCGCGACGCTGCTGGCGCGTCGTTCGGAAAGCGCCTGGTTGTAGGCATCCGATCCTTTGCTGTCGGTATGGCCGATGACTTTGATGCTCACCACGTCGGCATTGCGCAGTTTGTCCATCAACGTATCGAGCTGGGCCTTTGCCGCTGGCGTCAGGTCAGACTTGTCGAAATCGAAGAGCACGTTGCCGGCATCGCTCAAGGTGATGACTTCGGTTTGCGGAGCCGGTTCGACCGGTTTCTGTGCCACCGGGTACTGCGGCAGTGGACAGCCACGGTGATCGACCGGGGTGTTGGCCGGGGTATCGGGGCAACGGTCACGGCGGTCGAATACGCCGTCGCCGTCTTCATCGCCGTCCTGGGCATAACAGATCAGTCCGCCGGTAAGAATCCCCAGCGCCGCGCCGCCACCGGCCCAGCCGCCACTTTCGATGGCGCCGAGACCGCCACCGACCAGCCCGCCGATAAGGCTGCAGATCGGCCACGTACGTTGATTGAGGGGTGCAGTGCCATCGCTGTGGGTGGCGCAACCGGTGAGCAAGCTGCCTAGCAGCAGCACCGGCAAGACGGACCTTGAGAAAACAGTCATTGTGAAAGCTCCTGTGTCACCGGCCCATACCGGTTACACAGGAGTAAAGACCCGCATCCGCGACTGCACAAGCCGCGGATGCGAGAGGCCTAGCGGACGATTTTGATTTCGGTACGACGGTTTTGCGCACGACCGTCAGCAGTTTTGTTATCGGCAACAGGCTGGCTTTCACCCAGACCGGACACCGAAACGAAGCTGGCACGTGGCACACCTTGCTGGATCAGGTATTCCACCACCGAGTGCGCACGACGGTCCGACAGTTTTTTGTTGTAGGCATCGCTGCCCACGCTGTCGGTATGACCGGTCACGGTCAGTTGTGCGGTCGAGGATTCCTGTTTCAGGCGTGTGGCGACTTTGTCGAGCACTTGCTTGTCGGGGCCGGTCAGCGTGGCTTTGTCGAACTGGAAGTGCACATCACGAATAACGATGGTTTCTTCCTTGACTACTACAGCCTCTTCAACCACTGGCGCAGGGGCGGGTGGAGGGCAACCGTCAGCGTCGACCTGTACACCTTTAGGCGTGTGCGGGCACTTGTCGCGACTGTCCGGCACACCATCGCCGTCTTCATCGCCATCACCGTGTACCCAGCAATAGGCCGCTGCCGTACCACCGACCACCAGCGCGCCATAGCCGGCCCATGCCGAACTCTCGGTCGCGCCGAGGCCGGCACCGACAACACCACCGACCGCCGCACAGGTCGGCCAGTCGGTTTTCTGCAAACCTGCGCAACCAGTCAACACACTGGTTAGCAGAATCAAAGGTAATGCTGTCCGAACTATGCTCATCTGGTTTTCTCCTGAGGGATCGGCTTAGAACCGATTCAGGGAGTAAAGACCGGAGTTTTAATCTCCGCCAGCAATAGGCCACTGCTGTTTGCGACCGTGTTCACAGGACTTTGGCGCATTTGTCGCAAACCTGCGCGGCAGGGCTCTTTGCCGCCGCAGTCAGGCAGGCTAGTCTTGGCGGTCTGATTGAGGAGCTTCGATGAACGTCGCCATTTCTTCCCGTACGCCGCAACAGGCGTTGGCCGCTTTGCTGGATCGCTACGCGCCGGCGCGTCTGCTGCTGATCGGCGCCAGTGAATTCCCCGCGCTGAGCGCTTTCAAACAAGCGCATCCAGACACGTGCGTGGCCCACGCCGCGCCCGGCGCCTTGCCGGCGGAACTGGCGGCGCGGCGTTTCGATCTGGCTCTGGTAGTCGACTGCCTGGAGCATTTGCCCAAGCGCGACGGCCTTAACCTGCTGGGCGGTATTCGCAATCTCAACGCCAGCCGCATCGCAGTGCTGGCGGACCTTTCGGCCAGTGGCTGGCAGGAAACCGATTTCTACTCGCTGGCACTGCAGGCCAGCGAACGCTTCCAGCGTGACGAACAGGTGTTGACCCTGTTTACCTACGATCTGCTTGACTACAAACAAGTCCCCGACTGGCTCAACTCACGGTTCTGGGCCAACCCGGAAATGTTTGGGAAGTACTGGTGGTAAACCCATGAATATCAAGGGCTTACCTAACCATGACCTCCAGCATTGCTATGCCCGTGCAGGGCCAAGTGTCACCAGCCTGTCACCAGCCTTGTCACCAACGACCAGCTCAGGACCTTTCTGTCTGGCATTACAGGCGCTCAGGGATCTACTACCTGAGGGTCCGTCCACGCGGCTGTTCCGCCCGTAGTCTCACCATCTCTCTCAGATCTACCGATAGGCCGACCGCTATGCAGTTCTCCAAGGACATCCTCAAGACATTGGCTGTGTTCCACCTCGACCAGCCTGAGGCTTCATGGGAGGACCTCAAGGAGCGCCTCAAGGAGATCGCTGAGGACGCATTGCAGGGCCATAGCGAGGACTCACGGGGCCTCTACATGGAACTCTATGACCAGATGAGCAACCACCTCGCTGAGGCTGCCTCGACTGGTCGATTCAATGAGCGTCAACAACGGACGATAGGCACAGGCCAACGGGTTCTCAGGGCTGCTCAGGAGCGTCTTGAAGGTCGCCCGCAGGACCTCACAGAGATCATCGGGGAGCTATCTTGTGGCACGTCTGTAGCCCCTTCTGTATCCCTATCTGTATTACCGTCTGGCGAGCCGACAACCTTTGAGACCCTCTCAGGGCTCTATCTGGCTGAGCGCAAAGGCAACGTCACCGCCACCACTCACAAATCAGTTACGTCAGCTTGTCGGACCCTCAGCGGGCTCCTTGGAGACTTGAACCTCAAGACCCACACTCGGGCCGATATGGTGGCGCTCAAGGAGAAAATCATTGATGGTCGCAAACCTCTGACATCCAACAAGCTACTCACTCAGCTATCAACAGTGATGAGCTGGGCAGTAAATAACGGTTTCCTTGAGCGTTCCTTTGACAAGGGCTTGAAGATCGAGAGAGGCGCTGAGAGCACCCGCAAGCCCATGACTCAGGATCAGGTGGTCAAGATCATGGACTACGCGAATGGTCTGGCTATTGACGACTGGAAGCGCTGGGCGTTGTCCCTTGGGGTTCTTACAGGTGCCCGCATTGGCGAGATCTACCAGTTGAACAAAGAGGACATCAAGCAGGTGGACGGAATCACCGTTATCGACATCAACAAAGATGAGAACGGTGGCAAGACCCTGAAGAATAGCTTCTCTGTGAGACAAGTCCCTCTGGTTGATGGGGCCTATGGGTTCTCCCTTCAGACCTTCCTTGAGTGGGTCAGCGCCAACGAAGGCCGTCTGTTCAAGGCAAAGGAACATTATTTCAACAAGCCGCTCAATGAGGCTCTAAGGGAACCTCTGGGGCTGGCCTCTGGGGGCGACCAATCGTTTCACTCCCTGAGACACTCTTTGTCGGGTCTTCTGAAGGCCGCTGCGACCCCTGAGGTAATCGCGCAGGGCATCACTGGACACAGTGCAGGGAACATCACATATGACCTGTATGCGGGGTCTCAGAGGCTTCCTGTGGGGACACTCCATGAGGCGCTGGTGAAAGCGTTTCCCCTGATACTAAAATAGTGGCTTTGCCCATCGCATCTCAAGGAAGTGATTCAATGTTAGCGACCATATTTATAGCGATCCTCTGCTTTGTCTTATGGAACGTCCTCAAAGGCACTCTCAGGGCGACCATTAGCCGCTCTGTTCAGTATGCCGCATCTCGGGGTGTTCCTTATGATTTTGCCAAGGCGATGATGGCTGATAGGGCAGTGGTCAAACAGGCTCGACTCCATCTGGTGGGCCATAGTCCGGATATGCGGAGAGAACCGGTCTACGTGCAGTATGGGATTTCAATAATGTATTTGTACGAAGTTTCTGAGCAGGGGAAGCAGCATGTTTGAGCTTATTGGGATTGTAGTAGCTTTGATTTTCGGATGGGCTGTATTGCAAGTGATTGCCAGCCGGGTATTCCCGGAGTATGGGCTCAAGAGAGCTCAGCGGCGATACATGAAAGAGCCAAGTTCAGAGAATGAGCGTCTCATGTGGGATGCGCGCCATAGACTCAATAGGCGTAAACGGGGTTAACGCAATTTCATAGGGTCATTGATTTTGGTGTCGTTAAAAACCCTCACTATTGCCACAGCGTCGTGGCGATCAAATGAGGACCGATCCAATGACCCTACTTACCCATCCGGGACCGCTGCACCGCCACGTCGATCACGAGACGGGCCACATCCTTCATATCGACCCAATCACTGGCGAGGCCGTTACTCGCAAAGAGATGGTCCGACCCAAAAATCCTGAAGCGCAGTATCAAGTATGGGCAGCCGAACGCCGAGCCGATGAGTCCCTCTCTAAGGACCACCAAACGGCAGCCCAAAAGGCAGCCCGAGCCACGCCCAGCGATTCCCCTATCGAACCCCCCAAGCGAGGCCGTGGGCGTCCCAAGACCAGCTATGTGAATCCGGTCGCTGCCTACATGCACCTCCTTGCGATCCCCGATCCTCTGCCATGGATAGACGACATCGTTACTGGGTCGATCATCACCAGTGCCGGAGTCACCAACGGGAAGATAAACGTCAAGGCGCGAGCGGTCATCGGAGCGCTGTTCCTTTCGGAGATCACAGCGGAAGCCTGCAAGACCAGTGAGATCAGCTTGAGGACCGCCCAGCGCATCGCCAAGGCTGCCCGACACGCTGCCCACGGGATCGCTTCGTATGTGGAGAGACACCCAAGAATCAGGGCAGAGATCGACGTGGAGGCTCTATTCCGGGCCTCTTAGACTTAACGCCGGATAATATAAAGATAAATCTTAACGACCCCTTTCTGCTCATCGACACCTGATCGACCAGCCTCAAAGAGAGAGGGGTAGTGATAATAATCACCCTCCCTTTTATTCATCTCATCGACATCTTTAAGGAGACCCAACATGACCACCTATCAAGCCACCGATACACTCACTGAAGACGACCTGATCACCCTGTCTCGTGTCTTCCCCACGCCTTCCCGTCCTCAATTGGTCATCGTTAAGAACCTACTCAACGACCGCAAAGCCAGCTACAGGACATACGAGAACGGAGTTGTCTCATTCAACATTGACGCTCTGATCAAAGAGGTGTCCTTTCGAGGCTCTCCACGGACGGCCTCAAGGGTCTCCGAACTGGTCTCGCTTGGGGTCAGTCTTCAAGCTCTCGCCAAGACGCCTTTGAGTATCCCAATGGCCGGAAAGGACCCAATCACAATCAGACTTTAAGATGCCCTGTCAAGGTGTCGTTTAAAACCCCTCACTATTGGGACAGACCTTCAACCCAATAAAAGATTCTCTCCCTGCTACATCGACCCTCGCCACGGTTGTGCTTTCAGATGCCCTCTCAGGCTGCCATGTCCTGATAGACCAGCATCACCAATAACCAAACCCAGAACCTTTTGATCGACCTTGAAGATGCCCACGAGGCTCCCTCCTTGGCCGTCTGGTCGTGCGCGTGTCTATGGCGCAAGGTCGATCAAAGGGTCGCCTATAGGAGATCCAAACCAATGAACATCACCATCACCAAAGTCCTGAAGAACGAAGTAACTGTGTCGGGCCAGACCCTCAATCGTGAGTATGTCGAGAACGTAATGCTGCCCTTGCTGATGGCCCAGTGTGGCCGGAACAACGGCGCTAAGTTCGGAGTGATCAAAGCCTTCGACGAAGCCGGTCTGTCCCTCAAGGCCATCCAAGAGGACGCCGTGACTTACTTCGAGACCAAGCGGGTACAGAAGGCAGAGCGTGAAAAGCTCCAACGAGAAGCCGATGAGCGCGCTGAGCGACTCCGTGAGCCAACCCCTCGCGAACTGGCCCAAGCCAAAGCCGACAGAGAGGAACGTGCAGCAGCCCATCGTGCGCACGCTCAGAAGATCTTAGCGGCTCGCTCTCGTAACAACGGCTGGTAACTCCAGACCCTGCCCGATCACTTCCCTACTAATCTATTCAGGAGACCCATTCCCATGAAACCAATCAATCAATTCGTAAAGCCGTCCACCTACACCACCGCCATCATCAACGATGGTAGTGAGCATCTGGGCGGGTCTATTCGCTTCAACACTGCCGATGTCCGTTCAGAGACCGAAGCGGCCACCGATCCGTCTGTCTACGTGCAGGCTCTCGTAGAGGCCGCTGAGGACTACCTGAATGGCGATGAGTGGCGTGAGGCTGCCATGGAGGCGACTCCTTGCGAGTTCCGTCCTGCTGGCTCTGAGGCCACTGGTCAGCAGATCATCGCGATGGCCGACCGTACCGTCACCTTCGACCCTCGCAAGAACTGGGATAACCAGACAATCAGCAAAGGCGAAGTCCTGGCCGGGTCTGTGATCTTCACGGAGCCAACCGATACCGCTCTGGTCATCAGTCACCGTGCCACCATCCTTGATCACAACATCATGGCTGGCTTCACTGAGGGCTCCCTTGCGCAGACCGCTGACAAGATCCTGCGTGACATCGAGCTTAACGCTGCTGGCAAGATCGCTGGCATCCTCTCGACCGCCCCAAGCACCGAAGTGGTCTCTGAGGCCAAGCCAACCGGAAAGCCTGTAGAGATCGCTGAGGACCTCATTGACCTCATGACGACCCACCTCAACCAAACCGTGGGCACCTCGCTGTCTGACTTTGTGGTCCTGCTGCCTGTGTCTCTGGTGGCCGTTCTTGAGCGTGCTGCTCAGCGTGCTGGCGTGGGTGACATTGAGGACCTCATTGGTGCCTCCGTGCAGCCATACAGTGGCACTGACTATGGTCTGTTCCTGCTGCCTAAGATGTTCACCTCGCTGAGCTACCGCGAAGGCCGTGACGGCAACGTGTGGAAGATCGAAGCGACCCGCAACGTTGCCCATCAGGCATGGGACATCGAGATCATGACTGTCGTGGACATCGTGGCTAACGGCAAGGTCAAGGTTAAGCTGACTGCCGATGGTCTCCAGACCCAGACTGTCGCCTTCCCGATGGTCACCAACATCAAGTTGACCTGATCGTCTGATCCTCACCGTTCCTCAGGGGCCCGCAATGGGCCTCTATGGGCTTCCTAAAGGAGACCAATGCCATGATTCAGCCAATGACCAGAATCCAACGAAAGCGCCTTGTGGTGGCCTTATCGGCTTCACTCAACGGGCTTCCTATGGGCCCCGCTGTGGCTCGCTTTGAAGCCTATGAGCGTGAGCGTAACCGTGTCCGCAAGGCCGCTAAGGGGAACTGAGAGAGACCTGTAAGACCGGACCTAACGAGGGACCGGCTGGGCTCTCACCCTTTTAGCAAAGACCCTCACCATGGGCAGTATTGCCCAATCGCTACACCTGCCCGTCGCTGGGCATCAACCAATCAACCGTAGAGTCTTCCTGTTTGTTCCTTCATGCCACCGTCCAGAACCTTGTCGGGTCTCTGCGCTGGACCGTGGGAGCGAACTTGAGGGAGCAAACAAGAGGAATAGACAATGAACATGATCAACAAACCTACCGACCTGCTGCCTATCGTTATCGACGGCCATACCTTCACCGCCAATCAAGACCGCATGTGGAACCTCAACGAGGTTCATCGTCAGCTTGGCCTACCGGACACCAAGGCTCCGTCACAATGGCGTAACGCTGTGGCGGATGAGCTACGAGCTTCTGCAAATTTGCAGATCATCGACAAGGTAGGGACGCTTGCCACCGAACCCGGAACCATTGCCTATGCCATGTGGGTCTCGACTGACTTCTACCTAATGGTTGTCCATGCTTTCGTCGCCATGCGTAACAGCGCTGTAGGCGAGCTGAGATCCGCTAAGACCCTCCTTGACGCCAACATGCCCAAGGCTTCGGCCCTCGACATGAAAGCCCGTGGCGCTGGTCTGACATGGACTGAGGCTTGCCGTGTGGCTGGTATCCAACAACCACGCCTCGCCCTTGAGGCTCTGGTTTCTGTGAAGGTCTTTGTGTATCCAGTAGACAACTTCGGGACCCGTGAGGGCTCGCCACGACCGCCTAAGGCTGGCTTCGATTCCGGTGCTTTCGTGAGGGCCTCATCGGACTTTGGAAACCGTGAAGGCTGGCGAGTGAAGACAGCCGGTCTTGATTGGCTCCGTAGCAAAGCAGAGAAGATCAACCTGACAGTGGCCGAAACGAAGGCCGCTAAGGCCAGAGCCAAGTCCAAAGACAAGACCGACCGCTGGGGTAGGGTCACCAAGTAACCTCAAGGAGAACCTCATGGACACGCTACACGCTGCCTACTGGGTCTGCGTGGCTGTTCATGTGGCCTTCTGGCTATACGGTCGCTTCAAGGGCCCTTAATGAAAATCTGATAGAAAAATCTGAGAGACCACCTCATTGCTTCTACTCCCTGAGGTTCCCCCGTGTGCCCTCGCGCAGGTCCGCACAGGCGATAAGGACCCCAGAACGAGAGACTCAATGGTCGCCTCAGAGGCTCGCCAACTGTCACCAACGCTGTCACCATGTTGTCACCAGAAACCCTTGAGGTCCGCTATGAAGCCCGCTACGCTTGGCCTGCCGCCAGCCCCCTCACAGTTCTGGGCCAATCCGGAAAACTTCGGGAAATACTGGTGGTAATGCAATGAGTACAGCCATTTGCCCTTGCGGCAGCGGCAATCTGCTGGATGCCTGCTGCGGTCATTATCACGAGGGCCATCCGGCCCCGTGTGCCGAAGCCTTGATGCGTTCGCGCTACAGCGCCTATGTACTCGGGCTGATCGACTATCTGGTGGCGACCACCCTGCCCGCTCAGCAATCGGGTCTTGATCGGCAGTCGATCAGTGCCTGGAGCGCGGAGAGCACCTGGCTCGGCCTTGAGGTCGAAAGTTCGGAAGTCTTCGGCGGCCAGCCGGAACACGCCTTCGTCACCTTCACTGCGCGCTGGCACGACGCCCAGGGCGAACACAGCCACCGTGAGCGCTCATCGTTTGTGCAGAACGCCGGCCGCTGGTACTTCATTGATCCGACCGTGCATTTGAAGCTGGGGCGTAATGACAGTTGCCCATGTGCCAGTGGGCAGAAATTCAAGAAGTGCTGCGCGGGATACTTTGGCGCTTGAGATCAAAAGCTCGCAGCTTTCGGCAGCTACTACATCGGAATGGGTTCACATGTAGGAGCTGCCGAAGGCTGCGATCTTTTACGGCTAGACTGAGCAACAAAAGGAGCTGCTCCATGTTTGCTCAACGACGCGCACTGCAATCGCTCGCCCTTTGCCTGTTTCTCGGGCTCAGCGGCTGCGCCTCATGGTTCAGCGACGACACCCGCGACCCCGCCGTGCACCTGGTGAAAGTCGAAGTGGTACGGGCCAAACTGCTCGAGCAGAAATTCATCCTGCACTTTCGCATTGACAACCCAAACGACAGCGACTTGACCGTGCGCGGTCTGGAGTACCGCATTCATCTGGCCGACATGCTGCTGGCCGAAGGCGAGTATGAACACTGGATCACCGTCGGGCCGAAGCGCAGCGCCTTTTATAAGGTGCCGATTCGCACCAATCTGTGGCCGCAGGTGAAAGAGGTGGTGAAAATGCTGAAAAGTCCAAATCAGCAGATTCCCTATCGGTTACAAGGCGAAATGGAAACCGGTTTATTCATCGCCCACTACGTGCACCTTGAGCGCAATAGCGTGATAATCCCGGCCGATTTAATTCCGGAGCAACACCGATGACTCAGCAACCTCATGTCCATGGCCCTGACTGCAACCACGATCATGACCATCACCACGATCACGATCACGATCACGGCCATGTCCACGGCCCGAACTGCGGCCACGCCCACCAGGAACCGGTGCGCAACGCCCTGAAAGACGTCGGCCGCAACGACCCTTGCCCATGCGGCAACGGCAAGAAATTCAAGAAGTGCCACGGCGCTTGATGCCTTGGGCGAAGAGCCTCTTCGCCTGACACACCGCCTTCGCGAGCAGGCTTGCTCCCACATTTGAATGCACCGTGATTCCTGTGGGAGCTGGCTTGTCAGCAATGAAGCCGGCACCTTCAACATTGCTGTCGCCTGACACACTGCTATCGCTGGCAAGCCAGCTCCCACAATGGCCGGTGTTTCAGCAATATGGGAGCGAGCCTGCTCGCGAAGGGGCCGGCACATTCAATGAAAGCTTTTCAGCCTGCCGCCAGAATCCGCGCCGAACTGACCACCGTCGCATACTCCCCATGCAAATTCCCCAGCGACATCCCGTGCACGTCTTCAGCCGTACGCAACGTGCCGAAGTAATCGGCCTTGTCGAAGGTGAAGCACGCATCCTCTGCCACCCACGTATCAAACCCCAGATTGCCCGCCGTACGCGCCGTGGCCTCCACCGAGTTGTGGGTCGCCACGCCGACGATGACCAATTGCCCGATCCCCGCCTCACGCAACCGCGCAGCAAGCCCGGTGGCACAGAACGCATCCGGCACTTGTTTCTGGATCAGCCACTCACCGTCCCGGGGCAAAAACCTTTGCTGAAACTCCACCCCTTCCTGTTCGGGCCAGAACACCGAGTCCGGTTCACGGGATAGATGCTGCACATGGATGACCGGCCGCTCGCTGTGCCGCCAAAGCCCCAGCAGATCGAGGATTCGCTCCTCAGCCTGCGGATTGTTACGCCGCCCCAAGCGGGGGTGCAGGATGCCTTTTTGCTGGTCGATGATGATCAGTGCAGCGTTGGCCTCAAGTTCCATGGCGGTCTCCTCACGCAAAGTCATTGAATGTGCCGCAGTTTACGCGTGGAGTTGAGATTTTGCGGCGAGGGAGCTTGCTCCCGCTCGGCTGCGCAGCAGTCGCAAGTCCAGACAACGCATTTTTTTGATAAATGGCGGCACAGGGTCTGGGAGTGCTTCGCACTCCAGCGGGAGCAAGCTCCCTCGCCACAAAAACCCGGTTATCCCTGAAGATTTGCAGTTGGTCAGGCAAATCGAGAAATAACCGCTCGCCCCGCTTGCGCGCCCACCTCCTGCTCACTAACGTAGCGGCTTTATTGCGCCCCCAGCCTCTACACCCCCGCAGGAGCTTTGCCATGGCCTCGCCAGCCCTCACACATTTTCTTCCCCGGTTCGGCGTTGCCGCAGCAGTGACCGGTGTCTTGAGCCTGTCCGGTTGCCAGACCTGGAACGCTCAGGACACCCTCCCGCCCACCTCCGGCGTGCAACCGCTCAAGGGCCTGGCGCAGAACGTTTCGGTGCGCCGCAATGCCATGGGCATGCCGTTGATCGAAAGCAACAGCTTCCATGACGCGCTGTTCTCGCTCGGTTATGTCCACGCCAGCGACCGCATCAACCAGATGGTCACCCTGCGCCTGCTGGCTCAGGGCCGTCTGGCGGAAATGTCTGGCGCCTCGATGCTCGACGCCGACCGCTACATGCGCGCCGTCAATCTGAAGAAAAGCGCCGCCGAACTTTACAAGGCTTCGTCGCCACGGCTGAAACGCTTTTTCGAAGTCTATGCCCGGGGCGTCAACGCCTACCTGTTCCGCTACGCCGACAAGTTGCCGGGCGACCTGGCCACAAGTGGCTACAAGCCTGAATACTGGAAACCGGAAGATTCGGCGCTGATTTTCGCCCTGCTGAATTTCAGCCAGTCGGCCAACCTGCCGGAAGAAATCTCTTCACTGGTGCTCGCGCAAACCGTGACCACCGACAAACTCGCCTGGCTGACCCCGTCCGCGCCTGACGAGAATCTGCCGCTGGCCGAAGCCGACAAGCTGCAAGGCCTCAAGCTCAACGGGCAAATCCCCGGCCTGAGCGAACTGAGCAACGCCAGCCAGCAACTGTCGACGCTGAACCTGCTCGGCACCACGTCTTCGAACAACTGGGCCATCGCCCCGCAACGCAGTCGCAGCGGCAAGAGCCTGCTCGCCAGCGACAGCCATGGGCCATTGGCCGCGCCGTCGCTATGGAGTTTCGTGCAGATCCGCGCGCCGAAGTATCAGGCGGCAGGTGTGACCGTCGCCGGTTTGCCAATGGTGCTGGGTGGTTTCAACGGCAAAGTGGCCTGGAGCATGACCAGCGTGCTCGGCGATAACCAGGACCTGTTCCTGGAAAAAATCCGCCGTCAGGGCAGCAGCCTGACTTACGAGGTCAACGGCAAATGGCAGCCGCTGGGCGTGCGCAACGAAACCTATTTCGTCAAAGGCCAGCGGCCGATTCGCGAAGCGGTGTACGAAACCCGCCACGGCGCGTTGCTCAACAGTGCTCAGGCTGCGGCGCAAGGCAACGGTTTTGGTCTGGCCCTGCAGACACCGAGCTTCACCGATGACAAATCCCTGGACGCTTTTTTTGATCTGAGCCGAGCGCAGAATGTTGAACGCGCCTCGGACGCGAGCCGCGAGATCCGCGCCATCGCCCTGAACCTGGTCTTCGCCGATGCCAGCAATATCGGCTGGCAAGTCACCGGGCGTTTCCCCAATCGTCGTGAAGGCGAAGGCTTGCTGCCGTCGCCGGGCTGGGAAGGTCGTTACGACTGGGACGGTTACGCCGACCCGATGCTGCACCCCTACGATCAGGATCCGGCGCAAGGCTGGCTCGGCACCGCCAACCAGCGCGTCATCCCTCACGGTTACGGCATGCAACTGTCCAACTCCTGGGCCGCGCCGGAACGTGGCGAGCGTCTGGCGGAACTGGCTGGAAGCGGCAAACATGACAGCCGCAGCGTGATCGCCATGCAGTACGACCAGACCACGACTTTCGCCGCCAAGCTGAAGAAAGTCTTCGAAGCACCGGGCATGAAGCAGCCGCTGAAACAGGCAATCGATGCATTGCCGGAAACCGATCGCAGCAAGGCTCGCGAGGCGTTTACCCGCTTGATGGCGTTCGACGGCAAGCTCAGCCCGACTTCGGCGGATGCAGCGATCTATGAACTGTTCCTGCAAGAAAGCATGAAGCAGATCTTCCTCGACGAACTCGGCCCGGAATCCAGCCCGGCGTGGAAAGCGTTTATTGCCAACGGTGATTTGTCCTACGCAGCGCAGGCCGATCATCTGCTGGGACGCGAGGACAGTCCGTTCTGGGACGACATCCGTACGCCGCAGAAAGAAGACAAGGCTGTGATTCTCGCCCGCAGTTTTGCGGCAGCCATCAGTGCTGGCGACAGTCAGTTGGGCGGCGATCACAAAGCCTGGCAGTGGGGCAAACTGCACAGCTACACCTGGAAAAACAGCAATGGTCAGACCGTTCGTGGACCACTGGCGGCGGGAGGCGATCACACGACGTTGAACACAGCAGCGTTTGCCTGGGGTCAGGATTTCACCACTACGCGTGCGCCATCGATGCGCTTTATCGTCGACTTCGGTCAAGCCGAACCGTTGATGGGGCAGAACGGTACGGGGCAGTCGGGGAATCCGGTCAGCCCGAATTACCTCAATGGCATTGATCAGTGGTTGAAAGGGCAGTACATCGGCTTGCCGATGCAGCCGCAGAACTTTGACCGGGTGTATGGCAAAAACCGTCTGACCCTGACTCCCGGCAAGTAGCCCCCACGTTGATCGTTCCCACGCTCCGCGTGGGAATGCAGCCCGTGGCGCTCCGCGTCACTGGACGCAGAGCGTCCCTCGAGGCATTCCCACGCAGAGCGTGGGAACGATCGTGCGGTACCCGAAAAATCCATAGAACTTCTTAACCCGCGCAAACCTCATAGCTAACAAGCCCCCCATTTCTGGTAACGACATGGATCTTGTTATCGCCCGCCCCGAAGGTTTGTACTGCCCCGCCGGGGATTTTTATATCGACCCCTGGCGTCCCGTCGAGCGCTCGGTGATCACCCATGCCCATGGCGACCACGCTCGCACTGGCAACCAGCACTACCTTTCCAGCAGCGCCAGCGAAGGGATTCTGCGCGCGCGTCTGGGGCAGGACATCAACCTGCAAACCCTCGCCTACGGCCAGCGCTTGACCCACCACGGTGTCACCTTGAGTTTTCACCCCGCTGGCCATGTGCTCGGCTCGGCACAGGTGCGTCTGGAATACGGTGGCGAAGTCTGGGTCGCTTCCGGCGATTACAAGATCGAGCCGGACGGCACCTGCGCGCCGTTTGAACCGGTGCGCTGCCACACCTTCATCACCGAATCGACCTTCGGCCTGCCGATTTACCGCTGGCAGCCACAGGCGCAGGTGTTCAGCGAAATCAATGAATGGTGGAAAGCCAATATCGCCGCTGGCAAGGCCAGCGTGTTGTTCTGTTACTCCTTCGGCAAGGCCCAGCGGATCCTGCACGGCATCGACGAAACCCTCGGCCCGATCCTCAGCCACGGCGCCGTAGAGCCGTTGAACCGCGTCTACCGTGATGCCGGCGTGTACCTGCCGCCAACAATCTATGCCGGTGACGTGAAAAAAAGTGACCCGATCATGCGCCAGGCGCTGGTGATCGCCCCGCCCTCGGCCGGTGGCAGCACCTGGATGCGGCGTTTCGGCGATTTCAGCGATGCCTTCGCCAGCGGCTGGATGCGCCTGCGCGGCACGCGTCGGCGGCGCGGGGTGGATCGCGGCTTCGTGCTGTCCGATCACGCCGACTGGCCCGGCCTGCTCTGGGCGATCAATCAGACTGGCGCCGAACGGGTGATGGTCACCCACGGTTCGATTGGCGTGCTAGTGCGCTATCTGCGCGAACAGGGGCTCGATGCCCAGGGCTTCAACACCGAATACGGCGATGACGAAGAAGAAAACATCGCCTCTCAACCGACCATCGCCGAGATGCCCGCATGAAAGCATTCGCCGAGTTGTACGCCGAACTCGACGCCACCACGTCCAGCAACGCCAAACTGGCGGCCATGCAAGCTTATTTTGCCCAGGCAGAACCGCAGGACGCTGCTTGGGCGGTGTACTTTCTGTCCGGTGGCCGGCCCCGGCAACTGGTGCCCGTGCGGATCCTGCGCGAACTCGCTGTCGAGGTGTCCGGGTTGACGCCGTGGTTGTTCGAGGAGAGCTATCAGGCCGTCGGCGATCTGGCGGAAACCATTTCGCTGGTGCTCCCGGAAAATCTGCACAGCTCCGATGCCGGCCTCGCCGAGTGGATTGAAGACAAACTGTTGCCACTGCGCGGTGAAACTCCGGAATTCCTCTCACGGCAACTGCCGGCACTGTGGGCGCAGCTGGATCGGCCGAGCCTGATGCTGTGCATCAAACTGATCACCGGAAGCTTTCGTGTCGGCGTGTCGAAATTGCTGGTGACCCGCGCACTGGCCTCGATGGCCGGGCTCGACAGCAAACGTGTCGCCCAGCGTCTGGTGGGTTACACCGACCTGTCCAATCGGCCGAACGCTGCCAGTTATCTGAAGCTGATCGCCGCCGAATCCGCCGACGAACACTCCCAGCGCGGTGGCCAGCCGTACCCGTTTTTCCTCGCACATGCCTTGTCGCAACCGGTTGAAGAGTTCGAGGCGATGATTGGCCCGGCGAGCGACTGGCAAGTGGAATGGAAATGGGATGGCATCCGTGCGCAAGTGGTCAAGCGTGAAGGGCGGTTATGGGTGTGGTCGCGGGGTGAAGAACTGGTCACCGAGCGCTTCCCCGAACTCGATGTGCTGGTCCACGGTTTGCCGGACGGCACGGTGATCGACGGTGAGATCGTGGTGTGGAAAAGCACCCATCCACGCACCGAGGACGCTTTTGATCCGCAATCGCCAGAGCCGCCCGCGGTGCAACCGTTCGCGCTGCTGCAACAGCGGATCGGCCGCAAAACCCTCGACAAGAAAATCCTCGAAGACGTGCCGGTGGTGGTGCTCGCCTACGATTTGCTCGAATGGCAAGGCGAGGACTGGCGCAATCAGCCGCAGGCCAAGCGTCGTGCGCAACTGGAAGAGGTCATCGCCCGCTGCAACAGCCCGGTGCTGCTGCCCTCCCCCGTATTGACCGGCACCGACTGGTTCGACTTGGCCCGTCAGCGTGAAGCGTCCCGGCGCCTGGGGGTCGAGGGCATGATGCTCAAGGCCCGTGACGCCTTGTACGGCGTGGGCCGGACCAAGGACATGGGGGTGTGGTGGAAATGGAAGGTCGACCCGTTCAGTGTCGATGCGGTGCTGATTTACGCTCAGCGCGGGCATGGTCGCCGCGCCAGTCTGTACAGCGACTACACCTTTGCCGTGTGGGACGGCCCGCCCGAATCCAGTCAACGGGCATTAGTGCCGTTCGCCAAGGCCTATTCGGGGCTGACCGATGAGGAAATGCGCCAGGTCGACAGCATCGTTCGCAAGACCACGGTGGAGAAGTTCGGCCCGGTCAGCAGTGTGAAACCGAGTCTGGTGTTCGAACTCGGTTTCGAAGGCATTGCTCTTTCGCGGCGGCACAAGAGCGGGATCGCCGTGAGGTTTCCACGGATGCTGCGCTGGCGGCAGGACAAGACTGTGGATGAGGCGGACAGTCTTGCTACTTTGCAAGATTTGCTGGCTTGACCCCCTTTCCAGGGACACTGGTCATTTGAATTGAATGACTACCTGTGGCGAGGGGATTTATCCCCGATCGGCTGCGCAGCAGTCGCAAAACCTGAAAATGCAATTCTCCCTGATGAATGCCGGGGGCTGCTTCGCAACCCATCGGGGATAAATCCCCTCACCACAGTTATCGCAGCCAGCCAAAAACCTCTACGCCGAGCCGAAATGGTGCAGCGCATTTTCGGCGCCCGTTTCCGTGCACCAATCCCCTCCTCATCTATCAATCCCCGCCTTTTAAAACACTTGTTCGGGACTCTGGTTCGGAAATTGCTACTTTCTATAGGTCGTACGCGTTCCAGTAACAATAATTCTGCGCCACAAGCGCTCATATTGGTTCTTAGGGATTGAATAATGAAAAAAGCATTGCTGACCCTTTCTGCACTGGCGTTGTGCATGGCCGCTGGCTCCGCGCTGGCCAAGGAATACAAAGAGCTGCGCTTTGGCGTTGACCCTTCGTACGCACCGTTCGAGTCGAAAGCGGCCGACGGCAGCCTGGTGGGCTTCGACATCGATCTGGGCAACGCGATCTGCGCCGAACTGAAGGTCAAGTGCAAGTGGGTCGAAAGTGACTTCGACGGCATGATTCCGGGCCTCAAGGCCAACAAATTCGACGGTGTGATCTCGTCGATGACCGTGACCCCGGCCCGCGAAAAAGTCATCGACTTCTCCAGCGAGCTGTTCTCCGGCCCGACCGCTTACGTGTCGAAAAAAGGTTCCGGCATCACCGCCGACGTCGCGTCGCTGAAAGGCAAAACCGTCGGTTACGAGCAAGGCACCATTCAGGAAGCCTACGCCAAAGCCGTGCTGGACAAGGCCGGCGTGAAAACTCAGGCCTATCAGAACCAGGATCAGGTGTATTCCGACCTGACCTCCGGCCGTCTCGACGCGGGCATTCAGGACATGCTGCAAGCCGAATTGGGCTTTCTGAAGTCGCCACAGGGCGCCGACTATGACGTCAGCAAGCCAGTCGACAACGAATTGCTGCCAGCCAAAACCGCTGTCGGTATTAAGAAAGGTAACACTGAGCTGAAGGCGCTTTTAGATAAAGGTATCAAAGCGTTACACGATGACGGCAAATACGCCGAGATTCAAAAGAAACACTTTGGCGATCTGAATCTGTACAGCGGCAAATAATGCCCCGGCGCCCATCCTCGATGGGCGCCTTTTCCATCCGCTCAGGTTGCTGATTTATGTTCGAAACCCTCTTACAAAATCTGGGGCTCTCCGCCTTCAGCCTCAAGGGCTTTGGCCCGTTGCTGTTGGAAGGCACCCGGAAGACCAACAACTGATCGGCGGTCGCGCTGCTGGGGGCCGTGTT
>NZ_JBIUVJ010000055.1:3013-36344 GCF_044742875.1 Pseudomonas sp. NPDC087817 | reverse complement strand
AACTGGCTCTGGAATACATCCAGGAAGACGAGCTGTGCGAAGTTACTCCTAAGTCCATCCGTCTTCGCAAGAAGATCCTGGACGAAAGCGAGCGTACCCGCGCTGCCAAGAAAGCCAAGGCGTAATTTAGCCCGAGCTTGAAAAAACGCCCCCGGTCGCGAGACCGGGGGCGTTTTTGTTTGTCTGGGATTTGTGTGGTGTGTGCACTGGCCCATCGCTGGCAAGCCAGCTCCCACAGGGTTATGGGTCGTATATAAAATATGTATACAACCACATCATTGTGGGAGCTGGCTTGCCAGCGATGGCGGCCGATCAGCCGCTGAACGTTTCAGGGCAGATCAAAACTTCTCGATCGCCCGGAAATTCTGTTCGCGCACCACTTCCTTCGGCTTGTACGCACAATACCCCGGACGCGGGCCGATCTTCGGGTGATTGCGGCAGGTATCAGGGCGCTTGTCATAAATGGTGCACAGGCGGCTCTTACGATCCAGGTAGTAGCAATCGTTGTTGCTCATGCGCTGGAGGGTAAAGATCCCCGACTTCTGATTGAAGCGTTCGACCAGCCCTTCCTTTTGCAGGCGCTTGGCGATGTTCTTCGGCGGATCGCCCAGTTCGAACTCGTCGACCACGCCGATGCGCACCAGATCCTTGATCTTCACCTCGACTGGCAGCGTGCAGCAGCTGGAGATGCAGGAACCGCACATCGGGGCCGAGTATTTGGCCCACGTATCGAGACGATCGATCTCGGCGGCGGCAATCAGGTTGGGCTTCATCATCGGGAGTTACCAGGCGTGTGTGCATCAGGGCGCGCGATCATACCGGGACTGGTGGATTTTTGAACAACCTTTCGCCAGATTTTTTCTGCATGCAGGCTTTTTGCCGAACAGTTCGGCACGGCCCCTGCATTCATTAGCTCATCCGCCAGTGTAATGCCGGGCCATCTCACCGTCTCAGGAAAAACTGCCGAACCTGCGCCGCTACCGTCGGTCAGACCGTCTAGGCTCAGACAATTCCCCGCTCGCTCGAGGTCCTATCGATGACTCAAGAACCACTAGTTCGCGAAGCAGAGGTGGCCGCATTCCGCGACGCCGTCCTGACCAAACTCACCTATGCGGTGGGTAAAGACCCCGATCACGCCTTCGACCATGACTGGTTTGAAGCGATTGCTTTGGCCGCGCGCGACCACATGGTCGAGCACTGGATGGACCACACGCGCCAGATCTACCGCAAAGGTCAGAAGCGGGTGTACTACCTCTCGCTGGAATTTCTCATCGGCCGTTTGCTTTATGACAGCCTGAGCAACCTCGGCCTGCTCGACGTCGCCCGTGAAGCGTTGACCGAACTCGGTGTCGATCTGGAACGCATCCGACTGCTGGAGCCGGATGCGGCGCTCGGCAACGGCGGCCTCGGTCGTCTGGCAGCGTGCTTCATGGAAAGCATGTCGACCCTAGGCATCGCCGGACACGGCTACGGCATTCGTTATGAACATGGCTTGTTCCGCCAAGCGATCGTCGATGGCTGGCAGCAAGAACAGACGGAGCACTGGCTGGATTTCGGCAACCCGTGGGAATTCGAGCGGCCGGAAGTCGTTTACAGCATCGGCTTTGGTGGCAGCGTCGAAACCGTCACCGATGCCAGCGGCAAAACCAAGCAAGTCTGGTCGCCAGCGGAGACCGTCCGCGCGATTGCCTATGACACACCCGTAGTCGGCTGGCGCGGAGCGAGCGTCAACACCTTGCGCCTGTGGCGTGCCCGGGCCATGGAAGATTTGCACCTGGAGCGTTTCAACGCCGGTGACCACCTCGGTGCTGTCGCCGAAGTGGCCCGTGCTGAAAGCATCTCCCGCGTGCTCTACCCGGCGGACAGCACTGAAGCGGGGCAGGAACTGCGTCTGCGCCAGGAATACTTCTTCGTCGCCGCCTCCTTGCAGGATTTGCTGCGTCGTCACCGCAACATGCACACCTCGGTGCTGACCTTGGGCGATCACGCGGCGATCCAGCTCAACGACACGCACCCTTCGATTGCCGTCGCCGAACTGATGCGCCAACTGGTCGACGTCTACGACGTGGCCTGGGATGCGGCGTGGCAAGTCACCGTCGACACGCTGTCGTACACCAACCACACGTTGCTGCCCGAAGCGCTGGAAACCTGGCCGGTCGGCTTGATGGAACGCATGCTGCCGCGACACATGCAGATCATCTATCTGATCAATGCCCAGCACATCGACTCGCTGCGTGCCAAAGGCATTCACGATTTCGACGTGCTGCGCGCTGTGTCGCTGATCGAAGAAGACAACGGTCGCCGGGTGCGTATGGGCAACCTCGCGTTTCTTGGTTCGCACAGCGTCAATGGCGTGTCCGGGCTGCACACGCAACTGATGCGCAAAACCGTGTTTGCCGAACTGCACAAGCTCTACCCGGAGCGGATCAACAACAAAACCAACGGCATCACCTTCCGCCGTTGGTTGTTCCAGGCCAACTCTGAACTGACCTCGATGCTGGTCGACTCTCTCGGCCCGGATGTGCTGGATAACCCCGAAGAGCGCTTGCTTGATCTGGAACCGTTCGCCGAGAAAACTGCGTTCCGCAAAGCCTTTGCCGAGCAGCGCCTGCACAGCAAAAAAGCCCTGGCCTATCTGATTCACGAGCGTCTGGGCATCGCGGTCAATCCGGCGGCGATGTTCGACGTCCAGGTCAAACGGATCCACGAATACAAACGCCAGTTGCTCAACCTGCTTCACACCGTGGCGCTGTATCAGGCCATTCGTGCCGAGCCTGAAGTCGACTGGGTGCCGCGAGTGAAAATCTTCGCCGGTAAAGCGGCTGCGAGTTATCACCAGGCCAAGCTGATCATCAAACTGACCAACGACATCGCGCGGGTGGTGAACAACGACCCGACCGTACGTGGTTTGCTGAAAGTGGTGTTCCTGCCCAATTACAACGTCAGCCTGGCGGAGAGCATTATTCCGGCGGCGGATTTGTCCGAGCAGATCTCAACTGCCGGGTTCGAAGCGTCGGGCACCAGCAACATGAAGTTCGGCCTCAACGGCGCACTGACCATCGGCACGCTGGACGGTGCCAACGTGGAAATGTGTGAGCGCATTGGTGCCGAGCACATGTTCATCTTCGGTCTCAGCGCCCAGCAGGTTGAAGCGCGCAAACAGAACCACGAGTTCAGCGCCGCACCGGACATTGCCGCCTCCCATCGATTGAACGATGTGCTGCAAGCGATCCGCAGCGGGGTGTTCTCGCCGGACGACACGTCGCGCTATACCGGGCTGATCGATTCGCTGGTGGACTACGACCGCTTCCTCGTCTGTGCCGACTTCGATTCCTACTGGGAAGCGCAGAAGCGCGTCGAAGAGCACTGGCACGACAGCAACAACTGGTGGCGTTCGGCGGTGCTCAACACCGCGCGGATGGGCTGGTTCTCGTCCGACCGGACGATTCGCGAGTACGCCACGGATATCTGGAAAGCGCTGGAGTAACTTTCCGCAACAATTGTGCGCAAGGCCCAACGTTTGTTGGGCCGGATCGATATACTGAGCGCCGGTTACCGGGCCGCATCAGGCGCCGCATATCACTGAAAGGATTGAACCCTGTGGCGAGGGGATTTATCCCCGATGGACAGTGCAGCTGTCCCAAGATTCTTGGGGCCGCTTCGCACCCCGTCGGGGATGAATCCCCTCGCCACAAAGACTCACTCCTACAGGGTTTGTGCCTAGACTGATGCAATCGCCGGACTCGCCTCGCCTTGGGGCCGCTTAGGGATATCGACCATGCAATGGATGTTCATGTTGATCGGGCTGGTGCTTGGCTGGCTGCTCGATGAGTCGTTCAGCTCGGCGCTGTTGGGCGCGTTGCTGGGTTTGGCGATCGGGCAGACGTTCCACATCGCGCGGCTTGGCTCGCAGGCGGCGGAACAGCAGCGTCAATTTGAACAGGCGAAAGTCGCCTTGCAGGCCGTCGAACAGCGTCTGTTTTTGCTGGAAGGCGCGCCGCTCCGTGCAGCGCCACCTCCGAGTGCGGCACCTGCCGCCGAGCCAGTCGCCGAACCCGCCAAAGTTGTCGAAGAGGCGCCGACTCCAGCCCCTGA
This sequence comes from Pseudomonas sp. NPDC087817, assembly GCF_044742875.1. Classification (NCBI taxonomy): domain Bacteria; kingdom Pseudomonadati; phylum Pseudomonadota; class Gammaproteobacteria; order Pseudomonadales; family Pseudomonadaceae; genus Pseudomonas; species Pseudomonas sp. NPDC087817. The sequence continues at coordinate 32,249 of NZ_JBIUVJ010000055.1, read as the reverse complement.
ACTGGTCTGGGAACTGCCGGCCGATCTGGAACCGCTATCCGCCGTCACTCGCGAAACCAACCAACCGCTACCGGACGATGTCTGGCGTCTGGACGCCGTTACGCCTGAACCTGAACCCCGACAACCTGCCGAGCCCCGTGGCCCGAATCTCATCGAGCGCGGCCTCGACGCGGCGCGTAACTGGCTGTTCGGCGGCAACACCGTGCTGCGAGTCGGTGTGGTGCTGTTGTTCTTCGGTCTGGCATTCCTGCTGCGCTACGCCACCGAAGGCATGGTCGTGCCGATCGAGTTGCGTTACGCCGGGGTCGCGGCGGCGGCGCTCGGCCTGCTGGCGCTGGGCTGGTGGCTACGTCATCGCAACAGCCATTACGCGTTGATGCTGCAAGGCACCGGGATCGCGGTGCTGTACCTGACGGTGTTTGCGGCGATGCGTTTGCATCCGTTGCTTGATCCTTCGGCGGCACTTGGCTTGCTGGTGGCGGTGACGGTGTTCTCGGCGATTCTGGCGATCACCCAAGACTCGCTGGCGCTGGCAGCGGTGGCCGCGCTGGGCGGTTTCGCCGCGCCGATCCTGACCTCGACCGGCGCTGGCAACCATGTCGCGTTGTTCAGTTATTTCGCCTTGCTCAACGCTGGCATTCTCACCATCGCCTGGTTCAAGGCCTGGCGGCTGCTCAACCTGATCGGCTTCGTCGGCACCTTCGGCATCGGTTTCGCCTGGGGCCTGCGTTCGTACACGCCGGAGCTTTTGTGGAGCACCGAGCCGTTCCTGATTCTGTTCTTCCTGATGTACCTCGCCATCGGCCTGCTGTTCGCTCGGCGCAAGTTGCTCGACATGCCCGACGCGCCGGCGGACGGCGACCGTGACGCGCTCCTGCAATGGTCGGCGCGCAAGGGCGATTACGTTGATGGGACGATGTTGTTTGGCCCGCCGATCATTGGTTTCGGTTTGCAGTTTGCGTTGGTGCAGCATCTAGAGTTCGCCGCCGCGTTCAGCGCCCTCGCGCTGGGCATGATCTACATGGCGCTGGCCAAGGTATTGATGGGCGGACGCGCGATTTTGCTGGGTGAGACCTGTCTGGCGCTCGGGGTGATTTTTGCCAGTCTGGCGATCCCGCTGGGGCTCGATGCGCGCTGGACGTCGGCGGCGTGGGCGGTGGAAGGCGCGGGGATTTTCTGGCTCGGTTTGCGACAGCATCGACCGTTCGCCCGGGCCTTTGCCTTGCTGCTGCAACTCGGTTCGGCGTTGGCGTTCCTCAGTCAGTTGAATGTCGGCGAGAGCAGTCTGCTCGATGGCGCTCCGCTTGGCGCATTGATGCTCGGCGCGGCGCTGCTGTTCAGCTTCTATCAACTGCGCCAAGCCGCGTCGGAGCAGACGTCGCCGTGGGAGCGCCAAGGCCTGCCGGTGCTGGCGTGTCTGGGGCTGACCTTCCTTTATCTGCTGGCGCCATTGTTCTTCTTCGTTCAAGGCACGGCGATCAGTTGGGCACTGGCCGGGCTGGCAACGTTATTAGTTGGTCTGCGCCTGCAATCGCGCACGTTCCTGTTCACCGCATTTGCCGTGCAACTGCTCGGCGGCGCGTTGTTCCTGTTGCGTCTGCAAGGCGCGGGCGAGGATTCTGCGGCGGTGTTCAGTGCCGGTTGGAGCGGCTTGCTCAGTGCGTCGCTGATCGGTCTGGCGCTGATCGCCGGCATGCTGCTGGCGGCGCGCGATGAGATGGTGCGCGGTGACGTGCGTCTGCTGCGCGGCTTGTCGGTGGTGCTGTTGGCCGGTCTGGTGCTGATCAATCTGGCGGTGCTGTTCGTGCTGCCGTGGCAGACCGCGAGTGCGGTGTGGGCGGCCAGTGGTCTGTTGATCATCTGGCTGAGTCTGTACCTCAAGCAGCGTGTGAGTTTTGTTTTCGGTCTGCTGTTGCAGTTGATCGGTGGCGCGGCGTTTTTGCTGGCCGGCCCCGAGTTGCTCGGGCCGCTGTCCAGCGAAGGGCTGCGACCGTTGGCCCACGGCGGCTTCTGGACGCCGCTGGTGCTGGGTCTGGCCGCAATGATCGGCGCGTGGCGTCTGCAATTGGGTAATCACGCCTCGGCATTTGATGCGCTGAGTTTGCAACGCTTGTCCGAGGTCTTGCTGGTGTGGGGCGCCGGTTGGTGGGCGCTGGCGTGGGTCAGCGAGGTGCTGCGATTTGCGCCGTTGAATCTACAGGGCACACTTTTGTTGTTGGTCGCGGCACTGAGTGTTGCACTCTGGACGTTGTTGTCTCTGCGTCTGAAATGGCCGGCGTTGGGCCTGCTCTGCACGTTGCTGATTCCGGCGGCGGGACTGGTGTTATTGGCGGCGTGGCATTCGCGTTATCACCCGGCGGCAGACTTCGGCTGGCTGGCGTGGGCATTGGTGTTCACCGTGCACTTCTTCAGTCTGCGGCGGTTGCAACCGATGCTGCCGGCCCGCGCTTTGAGCACTGCGCATGTGCTCGGTTGCTGGCTGCTGATCGGCGTGCTGGCGCTGGAATTGCGCTACGGCTTGCTGCTGTTGTCCGAGCAATACAACGCCTGGCGCTGGCTGGGTTGGGCGATTCTGCCGAGCCTGTATCTGCTTATGGCGGCTGCACCGCGTAACTGGCCATGGCCGGTGGCGGCGTTTGCCCGCGAATACCGTTTGTACGCCGCTGCACCGCTGGCAGTGTTGATGCTTGGCTGGTTCTGGCTGGCCAACGGCGTCAGCGATGGCAATGCCGAACCGCTGCCGTACGTGCCACTGCTCAATCCGCTGGAACTGGGTCTGCTGTTCGCCTTGTTCGGCGTTTACGTCTGGTCGCGCAGTGCGGTGTCGCAGTTGTCGATCCGCCAGGACTACGCTGATAACAATACGCAACTGATCGCCGGGGTTTCGCTGTTCGCCTTCTGCACGGCATTGGTGACCCGTGCCGCGCATCATTGGGCGGGCATTCCGTTCGAGCTGGATCAACTGCTGGAATCGATGCTGGTGCAGGCCGGGTTGTCCATCATCTGGACGTTGATGGCGCTGGGGCTGATGATCGGCGGGCATTTGCGTCATCGTCGTGAGGTGTGGCTGATCGGCGCGGCGCTGATTGCGCTGGTAGTGGCCAAACTGATTTTTGTCGAACTGAGCAACCGTGGCGGTCTCGCCCGGATCGTTTCGTTTATCGGCGTCGGCGTGTTGTTGCTGGTGGTGGGCTATTTCGCGCCGCTACCACCCAAACGCGTCGAAGCCGAGCCGGCGGCGGGCAAGCCTGTCCCGGAAACCGAAGGAGTTTCATCTTGAGTCGCATGCGAAATCTGGGGTGGTTGGCGTTGGGCGTGGTGATGGCGGCCGGCGCCCAGGAAAAACCGGCGGACTTCGCCACGCAGGTGCCGCTGACGGTGAGCGGCAATGGCCCGTGGTATCGCCTCGAACTGCCGCTGAGCGTGCAATTGCAGGCGCGTCAGACTGATCTGAGTGACTTGCGGGTGTTTAACGCCGCTGGCGAAGTGCAAGCCTATGCCTTGGCCCGCGAATCGGCGCAGACCCGCGACGACGGCCAGTTGCATGAGGTCAAGTGGTTCCCGCTGTACACCGCCGCCGACGCCACGGAGCGCGCGCCGAACGTACGCGTGCAATCCACCACAACCGGCACGCTGGTTGAAGTGCAACCGTCCAGTCAGTTGGAGGCCGGTGAAGAAGTGCTGCGTGGCTGGCTGCTCGATGCCAGCGCGATCAAGGCGCCGTTGCAACAGCTGATCCTCGACTGGACCAGCGAGCGCGATGGCTTCCAGCGTTTCAGCATCGAGGCCAGTGACGACTTGCAGCACTGGCAACCGTGGGGCGAAGGCCAGGTGGCGCGGCTGACCTTTTCCGATGAGCGCATCGAACAGCACGAAGTGACGTTACCCGGGCAATCCGCCCGCTATGTGCGCCTGCTGTGGGAATCGCCGAATTCGGCACCGACCCTGACCTCGGCGCAACTGAAAAGCAGCGACCCGCGCAACGTGCCGCTGCCGTTGGTCTGGTCGCCAGAACTGACCGGCAGTAGCACCAAGGCGGGCGAGTACACCTGGCAATTGCCGATGGGGCTCAACGTCGAGCGGGTGCTGGTTGAACTGAAGCAACCAAACAGCTTGGCGCCAGTGACGTTGGCGGGTCGGCGCGAGAGCAGCCTGCCGTGGCAGACGCTGAGCAGTGGTTTGTTGTATCGCCTGGCGCAGAATGGCCAGGACGTGGTGCAGAACGAATTGCAGCTGTACGGGCAGACTGTTCAGCAGTTGAAGCTGACGGTGGATGAACGTGGCGGCGGTTTGGGTGAGCAGGCGCCGAGTATGAAATACGCGGTGCGGGCGACTCAGGTGATCTTCCTGGCGCGTGGGGACGGGCCGTACAGCCTGGCGTTGGGCAATCCGAGCGTGCGAACGGCGAATTTGCCGTTGTCGACGCTGATCCCCGATTTCAAACCGGAGAAACTGGCGACGTTGGGTAAGGCGACGGTGCAGGGTGACGTGGTGGTCACGCAGACTTCGACGGCGACCACTGCAGCGGTGGCTGAGACCAATTGGAAGAAGATCGGATTGTGGGCGGTGTTGCTGGTGAGCGTGGTGTTCCTCGGGGCGATGGCGGCGAGTCTGCTGCGCAAGCCACCGACCAATTCCTGAGCATGAATGGCGCTGCGCGCCAATCGCTGGCAAGCCAGCTCCCACAGTAATCTCGGTCGTTCACATATCTTGTGTACACCAAAGAACCTGTGGGAGCTGGCTTGCCAGCGATGAGGGCCGATCAGCCAACAAAAATCCTCAAACTGTTGCTTCACTCAACCACCACCCGTCCCGAACCGGACTACGCTAAATCCGCTACCTGAACTCTCCACCGACAATCACGTCTCATGCAGGCAAATACACCCCAACGCACGTTACCGGGCGTCTTCGCTCGCTACGTTTTCAGACTCCCTGTAAACTGCGCGGGTTTTTAGCCCCCCATTCCACCGGAGCCGTCCATGTCCCGCGTTACCTTGAGTCGCTATTTGATTGAGCAGACCCGCAGCAACAACACTCCTGCCGATCTGCGCTTCCTGATCGAAGTGGTGGCGCGTGCCTGTAAGGAAATCAGCCACGCCGTGTCCAAAGGCGCCCTGGGTGGTGTTCTGGGCAGCATGGGCACTGAAAACGTGCAAGGCGAAGTGCAGAAGAAGCTCGACGTGATCTCCAACGAGATTCTGCTCGAAGCCAATGAATGGGGCGGTCACCTGGCCGGCATGGCGTCCGAAGAAATGGACAATGCCTACCAGATCCCGGGCAAATACCCGAAAGGCGCCTACTTGCTGGTATTCGACCCACTGGACGGTTCGTCGAACATCGACATCAACGCTCCGGTCGGCACCATCTTCTCGGTACTGCGTTGCCCGAACGAATACCTCAGCCAGAACGAGCCGCTGAACGAAAAAGCCTTCCTGCAACCAGGCACTCAGCAAGTTGCTGCCGGTTACGCGATCTATGGTCCACAGACCATGCTGGTGCTGACCCTGGGCGACGGCGTCAAAGGCTTCACTCTGGACCGCGAAATGGGCAGCTTCGTGCTGACCCACGAAGACATCACCATTCCTGAGTCCACCCAGGAATTCGCCATCAACATGTCCAACCAGCGTCACTGGGAAGCCCCGGTACAACGCTACGTAGGCGAGCTGCTGGCCGGTGAAGAAGGCCCGCTGAAGAAGAACTACAACATGCGTTGGGTCGCGGCGATGGTTGCCGACGTTCACCGCATCCTGACCCGTGGCGGTCTGTTCATGTACCCGCGCGACAGCCGTGAGCCGTCCAAGCCCGGCAAACTGCGTCTGATGTACGAAGCCAATCCGATGTCGTTCCTGGTGGAACAAGCGGGCGGCGCATCCACCGACGGTCACCAGCGTATTCTCGACATTCAGCCTGAAGGCCTGCACCAGCGCGTAGCGGTGTTCCTCGGCTCGAAAGAAGAAGTGGCCCGCGCTACGGCCTACCACAAGGAATAAACCATGACCGCGCCCTGGCAGCCGTTGCTCGATTGGTGGTTCGGACACGCCGAATCACCGGACGACATTTCGGCTGACAAGGGCGGGTTGTGGTTTGGCAAGAAAGACAGTCAAGACCTCGAAGCGCGTGAGCGTTTCGGGGTCTTTGTCGATCAGGCCCTGGCCGGCGGATTGACCGAGTGGACGCAACGTCCCGAAGGTTGGCTGGCGCTGGTGCTGCTGCTCGATCAACTGCCGCGAATGATCTTTCGCGACACCCCCAAAGCCTTTTCCGGCGATCTGCGCGCGCAGAAGCTTGTCGCGCAAGGCATTGCGGCGGACTTTGATCGGCAACTGAAGCCGATTCAGCGGGTGTTCATCTACCTCGTCTTTGAACACTGCGAAAATCTCGCGGTGCAGAACGAAGCGGTTTCGCGGTTTATCGATCTGGTGGCTGAACAGCCGGAAGGGGAGCGGGCGGTGTTTGCCGATAACCTGGACTATGCCGAGCGGCATCAGAAAGTGATCGCGCGTTTTGGCCGGTTTCCGCATCGCAATGCGGTGTTGAGAAGGGAGTCTACGGCTGAGGAGTTGGTGTTTCTTTCTGAGCCTGGGTCAAGGTTCTAAATCAAGGATTGCCTCGTAGAAGCCGTTTCATCAACAGCGCCGGCAGGCTTTTTCGTGTGTCGACAATGATATGGATGAAAACCGTTTTTTCTCGCACCTCATAAATAACCCGGTTCATCCCCAACACAATCTGGCGGTATTGGCCGAGATTGAGCTTCTCGATTTCTTCGGGGATTGAGCCTGAATAAGGCAGATCTGCGAGGCCAAGAATCGCAGCCCTGAGATCGGCATAAGTGCTTTGCCAAATTTGGCTTGAGAACTGTCTGACGAGGTAGCTGCAAAGTTCTTTGAGATCTGTTTGTGCCGACTGAAGAATAACGACCTTTAAACTCATTGATGATCGGCCTTATCCAGTTCGGTAAAGACATCTTCAGCATCACTGAACTTGCCTTCTTCGATCTCCCGATTACCCATCGCTAAAAGTTTAAGCAGGGCCATTGTGCCTTCTTGCTCTTCAAAGCTTTTCACATCCATGACCACTAGCTTGGCTTCACCATTTTGGGTGATTACCAGCGGCTCGCGGCTTTCTGTGATTGATTTGACTATTTCGGCCGTGTGGCTTTTCAAGTAACTGATCGGTTTGATTTGCGATGAAAGCTTCATGATTGAATCCCGCCAAATTGAACAGGACTGAGTTTAGTCTTAATTCAGTCCACCGTCAGTGTGAGCTGACCAGCGTGTTTCAATTCAAAACTCTTTCGTCACTAATGCCGCTTTCGCGAGCAAGCCCGCTCCCACAGGGATCTTCGGTGTTTACACAATTTGTGTTTCCCCAAAAAACAATGTGGGAGCTGGCTTGCCAGCGATAGGGCCAGTGGCCGCGCCTTAAATGCGGAAGCTACCCACCAACTGCTTCAGCCGCGCCGCCTGCTGCTCAAGATCCGAACAAGCCCGCAACGTCGCCTGCAAGTTCTCCACACCTTCCTGATTCAGCGTGTTGATCTCGTTGATGTCCACGTTAATCGACTCGACCACCGCCGTCTGCTCTTCAGTCGCGGTGGCCACCGACTGGTTCATCCCGTCGATTTCGCCGATGCGCTGGGTCACGCTGCCCAGACGTTCGCCGGCCTGGTTGGCGATGCCGACGCTGCTTTCGCTCTCGCGCTGGCTCTCGGTCATGATGCTCACGGCCTGACGCGCGCCGACTTGCAGCTCTTCGATCATCTTCTGCACTTGCTGCGCCGAATCCTGGGTGCGGTGCGCGAGGTTGCGGACTTCGTCGGCAACCACCGCAAAACCACGGCCAGCCTCACCGGCACGGGCGGCTTCGATGGCGGCGTTCAGTGCCAACAGGTTGGTCTGCTGCGAGATGCTGGTGATCACTTCCAGAATCTGACCGATGTTCACCGTGTTGCTGTTCAAGGTTTCGATGTTGCCGCACGAATCGCTGATCTTCGCCGACAGCTGCTGCATGGCCTGGATGGTTTTATCCACAACCTGCTGGCCGTCGACCGCGAGGCTGCGCGCATCGCTGGAGTGTTGCGAAGCGAGCGCGGCGTTCTGGGCGATTTCCTGGGCGGCGGCGCCGAGCTGGTTGATCGCCGCCGCGACGCTGTTGGTGCGTGTCGCTTGCTGGTCGGAGTTGTACATCGACGAGTTCGAGGCGGCGACCACGCGCAGGGCGACTTCGTTGACTTGCCCGGTGGCCGAGGCCACTTCGCGGATCGAGGTGTGGATACGCTCGACGAAACGGTTGAACGAGGTGCCCAGTGCACCAAACTCGTCGTTGCCGTGAATCACCAGCCGCTTGGTCAGGTCGCCTTCACCTTCGGCGATGTCATGCATGGCGCGGCCCATGGTCAGCAACGGCTGCATCAATACGCGGATCAGCATGCCGAGCAGGGCGATGATGATCACCACGGCAATGACCATAGCGATCAGCGCCGAGGTACGGAATTCGCTGAGCATCGAGAACGCGGTGTCCTTGTCCAGCACCAGCGCCACGTACCAGTCGGCCGACGGTACGCCGTTGACGCGGGTGAACGAGATCAGTTGGGTCTTGCCGTCGAACTCGACTTCTTTCAGGCCCGGGCTGACTTTCGGCGCGCCGTTGGGGTAGGCCTCGGCGAGGGTCTTGAGCACCAGTTTGCTGTCCGGGTGAATCAGGATTTTGCCGTCGGCACTGACGATGAACGCGTGGCCATGGCCGCCGAAGTTCAGCGAGTTGATGATCGCGCTGACACTGGTCAGGTCGATGTCGGCACCGGCGACACCAATCATCTGACCCTGGCGTTGTACCGGGGTGGCGACGGTGATCACCAGTTTGCCCGACGAGGCGGCAATGTACGGTTCGGTGACGATGGTCTGTTGCGCGCTGTTGGCCGCTTTGTACCAGCCACGGGCGCGGGGGTCATAGTCAGGTGCGCGGTTGCCGGCAGGGACCGAGAACATTACGCCGTCAGCACCGCCGAAGTAGCTCAGCTGGAAATTGCCGGTGTAGGCGGGCAGGTCGATGATGCGTTTCAGGCTGGCGGGAGCGTTGCCGTCGACGGCCACTTGTTGCGACAGCGACTGCAGCAACTGAATGCGGCTTTCCAGCCAGGTCTGGATGTTGCTGGTGGTCAGGCTGCCCAGTTCCTGCATCGACGCTTCGGTGCTGCTGCCCAAAGCTTCGCGCTGTCGATAGTCGTTGAAGAAAATGAAACAGGCGAACGCAACGGCCACCACGAGGGCGGCAGCCAACAAGATCTTGTGGCTGAATTTCATGTTTCTGGTCATCGAATGAACTACCGCGAAGGGGCTGGTCAAGAAAGGGCGGCAATTTGCCACACTCGGGGGCTTTGCGCTGCTCTTATTTCGACTGCGGCGCGCCAAAGATTAGGCGTCTTTTGCGAAATGCGACGAAATGCTCAATAGCCCTACAAAGTGTCTGATTTAGCGACAAATGCCGGACGAGTGGCGAGATAAATAGCCCTCGGTCGAGGGAACCAGAAGAGGGTTTTCTCTTCTAAGCTTCTGGTTGGCACCATGCCATCCCCCCTCGTTCCAGGAGTTACACCATGTCGCTGCGATCCCTCGCCCTGCTGTCGTTTTGCGTGCTGTTGGCCGCATGCAGCAAGATCAACCAGGAAAACTACTCGAAACTGTCTGCCGGCATGGCCAAGGCCGAAGTGGAAACGTTGCTCGGTAAACCAACCGATTGTTCGGGCGCGCTCGGCATGTCCAGTTGCACCTGGGGCGACAAGAACAGCTTTATCAGCGTGCAGTACGCCGGTGACAAAGTGCTGATGTTTTCCGGCCAAGGCCTGAAGTAAACCGGGGCTTCGCGCCCACGGAGAAGAAAAATGAAGCGGTTATTGCTTATCCTTTTTGCTGGCCTGGTACTGGCCGGCTGCGCCACTTCCGGCGTGGATCCGTTGGCGCCGAAGACCGTCAACAGCGTCAATCTCAAGCGTTATCAGGGCACCTGGTATGAGCTGGCGCGTCTGCCGATGTATTTCCAGCGCAATTGCGCGCAATCCGAAGCCCGTTACACCCTCAAGCCCGATGGCAACGTCGCGGTGTTCAACCGCTGCATGACCGCGGACTGGCAGTGGGAAGAGGTCAAGGGCACGGCTTATCCACAGGTGCCGGGCAAGACCGACAAGTTGTGGGTCGAGTTCGATACCTGGTTCTCGCGGTTGATTCCGGGTGTTGCGAAGGGCGAATACTGGGTGTTGTACGTCAGCGACGACTACAAGACCGCCATCGTCGGCGATCCGAGTCGCAAGTACTTGTGGTTGCTGTCACGTACGCCGACCGTCAACGGTGTGGTGCGTGAAGAGCTGCTGAGCAAGGCGCGGCAACAGGGTTACGACACCACGCGACTGATCTGGCGAGCGTCGGATCGGCAGATGGCCAAGACCTCGAATTAAAGAACACTGCAAAACCAATGCTTGATCGCTCCCACGCTCCGCGTGGGAGTGTCTCAATGGACGCTCTGCGTCCGCTTTTGAGACGCAGAGCGTCCCGGGCGGCATTCCCACGCAGAGCATGGGAACGATCAGCCAGGTTCTTGTGTCAGCCTAAAAGGTCGCGCAGAACCTGGGTGAACGCGCGTGCACTTTCCTCTTCGCCAGCATGCCGCCCGTCACGCACCACCCATTGGCCGTTGACCAGCACATCGCGCACCTGACGGTCCCCGCCAGCAAACAACCAGCGATTCAAAATCCCGTCACCACTGGCGGTCGCCAGATATGGATCGTTGCCATCGAGCACAATCCAGTCCGCACGCTTGCCGACTTCCAGCGCACCAATTGGCTGCCCCAATGCCTGAGCGCCACCGTCCAGCGCTGCGTCGTACAGCGTACGGCCAACCATCGGTTGATCCGCGCCATACAAACGGTTACGCCGCTGATCGCGCAGACGCTGACCGTATTCCAGCCAGCGCAACTCCTCGACGACACTGAGCGACACATGGCTGTCGGAACCGATACCCATGCGTCCGCCTTGAGCGAGGAAATCCACCGCCGGGAAAATCCCGTCGCCCAGGTTCGCTTCGGTAGTCAGGCACAGACCGGCGATGGCGCGACTCTTGGCCATCAGCGTGACTTCTTCCGGGTTGGCATGAGTGGCGTGGACCAGGCACCAGCGCTGATCGACTTCGGCGTTTTCATAGAGCCATTGCAGCGGGCGGCGGCCGCTCCAGCTCAGGCAGTCGTCGACTTCCTTTTGCTGTTCGGCGATGTGGATGTGCACCGGGCATTGCTTGTCGCTGGCGGCCAATACTTCGCTGATCTGCTGCGGTGTGACCGCGCGCAGCGAGTGGAAGCACAGACCCAATGATTGCGCCTTTTGCTGAGCCAGCAGCGGCTGCAAGCGTGATTGCAGATTCAAGTAGTTTTCGCTGCTGTTGATAAAGCGGCGCTGGCCATCGTTGGGTGTCTGGCCGCCGAAGCCTGCGTGGCTGTAGAGCACCGGCAGCAGGGTCAGACCGATGCCGCTTTCACTGGCCGCCTGACTGATGCGCAACGCCAGTTCAGCCGGGTCCGCATACGGCTGACCGTTGCTGTCGTGGTGCACGTAATGGAATTCGGCGACCGAGGTGTAACCGGCCTTGAGCATTTCGATGTACAGCTGACGGGCGATGACGCCGAGTTGATCCGGACTGATTTTTCCGACGAGCCGATACATCAGATCGCGCCACGTCCAGAAACTGTCGTTGGGGTTGCCGGCCACTTCAGCCAACCCGGCCATTGCGCGCTGGAAGGCATGGGAGTGCAGATTGGGCATCCCCGGCAGCAACGGACCGCTCAACCGTTCTGCGCCATCTGCGGTGGAATCGGCCTGGATTTGGGTCAGTAGGCCATCGGCGCTGACCTCAAGACGTACATTGTTGGCCCATCCGTTAGGCAGCAGCGCGCGTTCGGCAAAGAAAGCGGACATGGTTCAGCACCCCATCGTGTGTTATTTGTATATACATATACAGACGTTTGCCTGCCCGGTAAACTCCGGCAAGCTAGCAACCTCTACCGACGAACAAGGATCAACCGTGCCGACTCCGCCTCCAGTTTCCCCGTTGGCCGCGAACATGGGCGACAGTCCGGCGCCCTTGTACGCCCGCGTCAAACAGATGATCACCCAGCAGATCGACAGCGGTAACTGGCCGCCGCACTACCGCGTGCCGTCGGAAAGTGAGCTGGTCAATCAGCTCGGCTTCAGCCGCATGACCATCAACCGCGCGTTGCGCGAAATGACCGCTGATGGTCTGTTGGTGCGTATGCAGGGCGTCGGCACGTTTGTCGCCGAGCCGAAGAGCCAGTCCGCGCTGTTCGAAGTGCACAACATCGCCGACGAAATCGCCTCCCGTGGTCATCGCCACACCTGCCAGGTGATCACCCTCGAAGAAGAGGCCGCCGGTTCCGAACGTGCGCTGGCGCTGGACATGCGCGAAGGGCAGAAGGTGTTCCACTCGCTGATCGTGCATTACGAAAACGACATTCCGGTGCAAATCGAAGACCGCTTCGTCAACGCGCTGGTCGCCCCGGAATACCTCAAGCAGGACTTCACCCTGCAAACCCCTTATGCCTATTTGAATCAGGTCGCGCCACTGACCGAAGGCGAGCACGTGGTCGAGGCGATTCTTGCCGAACCGTCCGAGTGCAAGTTGCTGCAGATCGAGAAGGGCGAGCCGTGCCTGCTGATCCGTCGTCGCACGTGGTCGGGGCGTCAGCCGGTGACCGCTGCTCGTCTGATCCATCCCGGTTCTCGTCATCGTCTGGAAGGACGCTTTCATAAATGAGCAGTGAAGTGAAGGTTTTACGCGCTGAAGGTTATCCGCGCATGCCGTGGAAAAACGGCGGCGGCAGCACCGAGGAAATCACCCGTGACGCGGGTGCCGGTCTGGATGGTTTTGGCTGGCGTCTGTCGATTGCCGACATCGCCGAGTCGGGCGGTTTTTCAACCTTCGCCGGATACCAGCGGGTGATCACCGTGTTGCAGGGCGACGGCATGACCCTGTGTGTGGACGGTGACGATACTCGGCCATTGTTACCGCTCGACCCGTTTGCTTTCAGCGGCGAAAGTCAGGTGTCCTGCACACTGCTCGGCGGCGCGATCCGCGACTTCAATCTGATCTACGCGCCGCAGCGTCACAGCGCACGGTTGCAGTGGCTGGATGGCGAGCAGCGGTTTTTCAGTTCGGCGGGGACGGTGCTGGTGTTCAGTGTCAGTGAGCTCCTCGAAGTAACGGTCGGTGAAAAGACCGCGCAGCTTGGACGGCATGATTGCCTGCAACTGGACGGTAACACCGGGCTGGTTGAGGTCGCGGCCAATGGCGGTTGCTGCGTGATCGAACTGACCGCACGCTGATCTCCCTGCTCATATAAAACACTTGTGGTGAGGGGATTTATCCCCGATGGGTCGCGAAGCGGCCCTGCTTTTGTTTAGAAAGCAGGGGTCTGCTGCGCAGCCCATCGGGGATAAATCCCCTCACCACAAGTGCATTCACACTTCTTGTTTCCCCATTGCACCAACTTGTTACCGAACGCCCCAGCGTGGCGCAAAACCCTGCTTTCGTAACAGCCATCCATTCTCCCCGAACATCTCCTCGAAAATTTTCATCAACGCCGAAAGCCTTGTTTCAGGCGCTCTGTAGCCCTGTCCGCGATTTTTCCTGAACGCCCCTCCAGCAAGTTGGCCGCTTGATTGCATATGCTTGTATGTACAAGTAAAGACGTATGCGTATAAGCCCGCAGCGTCCACTGATTCGCTTGTCGCGCATTGAAGCGCGCAGGCTGCTTGCCCACTGCCAGGGTTGGTTTGAATTGATCGCTGAGGAGTCTTTTTCGTGACTGACAACAAAATGACCACTGCTACTACATTTACGAAGCACCGTGATGTAGAAATCCGTGCATCGCGCGGCAATAAGCTGACCGCCAAGAGCTGGCTGACCGAAGCGCCGCTGCGCATGCTGATGAACAACCTCGACCCGGAAGTCGCCGAGAACCCGAAAGAATTGGTGGTCTACGGTGGTATCGGTCGCGCTGCGCGTAACTGGGAGTGCTACGACAAGATCGTCGAGAGCCTGACCAACCTGAACGACGACGAGACCCTGCTGGTGCAATCCGGCAAACCGGTCGGCGTGTTCAAGACCCACGCCAACGCCCCGCGCGTGCTGATCGCCAACTCCAATCTGGTTCCACACTGGGCGAGCTGGGAGCATTTCAACGAACTCGACGCCAAAGGCCTGGCCATGTACGGCCAGATGACCGCCGGCAGCTGGATCTATATCGGCAGCCAGGGCATCGTTCAAGGCACCTACGAAACCTTCGTTGAGGCCGGTCGCCAGCACTACAACGACAACCTCACCGGCAAGTGGGTCCTGACCGCTGGTCTCGGCGGTATGGGCGGTGCTCAACCACTGGCCGCCACCCTGGCCGGTGCTTGCTCGCTGAACATCGAATGCCAACAAGTCAGCATCGATTTCCGCCTGAAAAGCCGTTATGTCGACGAGCAAGCCAAAGACCTCGACGACGCCCTGGCGCGCATCGACAAGTACACCAAAGAAGGCAAAGCCATCTCCATCGCGCTGCTGGGTAACGCCGCTGAAATTCTCCCGGAACTGGTCAAGCGCGGCGTACGCCCGGACATGGTCACCGACCAGACCAGCGCCCACGATCCACTCAACGGTTACCTGCCGGCCGGCTGGACCTGGGACGAATACCGCGCTCGCGCCAAGACCGAGCCGGCCGCTGTGATCAAAGCCGCCAAGCAGTCGATGGCGGTGCACGTCAAAGCCATGCTGGAATTCCAGAAGCAAGGCATTCCGACCTTCGACTACGGCAACAACATCCGTCAGATGGCACAGGAAGAGGGCGTCGAAAACGCGTTCGACTTCCCAGGCTTCGTACCGGCTTACATCCGTCCGCTGTTCTGCCGTGGCATCGGCCCGTTCCGCTGGGCGGCGCTGTCGGGCGATCCGCAAGACATCTACAAAACCGACGCCAAGGTCAAAGAACTGATCCCGGACGACGCGCACCTGCACAACTGGCTGGACATGGCCCGCGAGCGCATCAGCTTCCAGGGTCTGCCGGCACGTATCTGCTGGGTGGGTCTGGGTCTGCGCGCCAAGCTCGGTCTGGCCTTCAACGAGATGGTCCGCAGCGGCGAGCTGTCGGCACCGATCGTGATCGGTCGCGACCACCTCGACTCCGGTTCGGTATCCAGCCCGAACCGCGAAACCGAATCGATGCAGGACGGTTCCGACGCCGTGTCCGACTGGCCATTGCTCAACGCTCTGCTCAATACCGCGAGCGGCGCGACCTGGGTTTCCCTGCACCACGGCGGCGGCGTCGGTATGGGCTTCTCCCAGCACTCGGGCATGGTGATTGTCTGCGACGGTACCGACGAAGCGGCCGAGCGAATCGCCCGCGTACTGCACAACGACCCGGCCACCGGTGTCATGCGTCACGCCGATGCCGGTTACCAGATCGCCATCGACTGCGCCAAGGAGCAGGGTCTGAACCTGCCGATGATTACCGGTAAATAAAGATCCTGTGGGAGCTGGCTTGCCAGCGAAAGCGGTGGCACTACTGGCATTGATGTTGAAAGTGCCGACGTCATCGCTGGCAAGCCAGCTCCCACAAGGTTTCAGTAGCCCGAGAGAACAATTAAAACAATCCACAGAGGTTGAATCATGGCTGTTAACACCGATCGTGCAGGCAACAAACCGTTGATCGAAAGGCGTTCGATCGACTACATCCCGGAAGCGGAAAGACACGGTCGTCTGTTTAGCCAGTTCACCCTGTGGATGGGTGCCAACCTGCAAATCACCGCGATTGTCACCGGGGCGCTGGCCGTGGTGCTGGGCGGTGATGTGTTCTGGTCGTTGATCGGTCTGTTGATCGGTCAATTGCTCGGCGGCGGGGTGATGGCGCTGCATGCGGCGCAAGGGCCGAAGCTCGGTCTGCCGCAGATGATTTCCAGCCGCGTGCAATTCGGGGTTTATGGCGCGGCCATCCCGATCGTGCTGGTGTGCCTGATGTACCTCGGTTTCACCGCCACCGGCACGGTACTGTCCGGTCAGGCGCTGGGCCAGTTGTTTGGCGTCAGCGACACCGTCGGCATCCTGCTTTTCGCCAGTGTCATTGTGGTGGTCACGGTGCTCGGTTATCGGGTGATCCACTGGATCGGCCGTGTCGCCAGCGTCATTGGCGTGATCGCTTTCGTTTATCTGTTCAGCCGGCTGATCAGTCAGGTTGACGTGGGCGCACTCCTGCAAATCCGTCACTTCAGCTGGAGCAGCTTCCTGCTGGCGGTGTCGCTCGCCGCTTCCTGGCAGATCGCGTTCGGCCCTTACGTGGCTGACTACTCGCGATACCTGCCGAGTAATACCTCGGCGGTAAAAACCTTCTTCGCCGCCGGTGCCGGTTCTGTGGTCGGCGCGCAAGTGGCGATGATCCTCGGTGTGTTCGCCGCAGCTTCTGCCAACGGTCAATTCGCCGGTCACGAAGTGGCCTACATCGTCGGTCTGGGCGGTACCGGTGCTACGGCTGCGCTGCTGTACTTCAGCATCGCGTTCGGCAAAGTGACCATCTCGACGCTGAACTCCTACGGCAGTTTCATGTGCATCGCGACCATCATCAGCGGCTTCCGTGGCCACCTGCAGGTCTCGCGTTTGCAGCGTCTGGTGTTCGTGCTGTTCATCGTCGGCGCTGCAACCCTGATCGCCTTGCTCGGCCAGCACTCGTTCCTCGGTGCGTTCAAGTCTTTCATCCTGTTCCTGCTCGCCTTCTTCACGCCGTGGAGCGCGATCAACCTGGTGGACTACTACTGCATCACCCGTGAGCGCTATGACGTACCGGCGCTGGCCAATCCTGACGGTCGCTACGGACGCTGGAACATGCTCGGTATCAGCGTCTATGTCTTCGGGGTGCTGGTGCAGCTGCCGTTCATCTCCACCAAGTTCTACACAGGTCCGCTGGTAGCGGCCCTCGGTGATGTGGATATCTCCTGGATCATCGGTCTGGTGTTGCCTGCCGCCGTGTATTACGTGTGCGCCAAAAAATGGCACAGCGCTGTACCTGATCAGCTGATTCTGCCGGTCGAGCAGAGCAGCCATGCACAACCTGAAAAAAGCGGGGCCAGTCGCGTAGCGGCGCAGGCCTGATTGGACGTGGACAGGGCTGGATGCCTCTTGACTGCCGTAAGCCCAATTCATGATTAGGAGCGTCACGACAATGAAATCGAACAAGACCCTGCTGACCACTTTGCTTTCCATGGGCCTGCTCGCCAGTGCCGGTGCCACTCAGGCCGCCGGTTGGTGCGAATCGGGCAAACCGGTGAAATTCGCCGGGCTGAACTGGGAAAGCGGCATGCTGCTGACCGACGTTCTGCAAGTGGTGCTGGAGAAAGGTTACGACTGCAAGACCGACAGCCTGCCGGGCAACTCCATCACCATGGAGAACGCCCTGAGCAGCAACGATATTCAAGTGTTCGCCGAAGAGTGGGTCGGCCGCAGCGAGGTCTGGAACAAGGCCGAGAAGGCCGGCAAAGTCGTCGGTGTCGGCGCGCCAGTGGTGGGCGCGGTGGAAGGCTGGTACGTGCCGCGCTACGTGATCGAGGGCGACGCCAAGCGCAAGCTTGAGCCGAAAGCGCCAGACCTGAAAAACATCGCTGATCTGGGCAAATACGCCGCTGTGTTCAAGGACGCCGAAGAGCCATCGAAAGGCCGTTTCTACAACTGCCCGGCCGGCTGGACCTGCGAGCTGGACAACAGCGAAATGCTCAAGAGCTACGGCCTCGAAAACAGCTACACCAACTTCCGTCCGGGCACCGGCCCGGCACTCGATGCGGCGGTGCTGTCGAGCTACAAGCGTGGCGAGCCGATCCTGTTCTACTACTGGTCGCCAACCCCGCTGATGGGCCAGGTTGATCTGGTCAAACTCGAAGAGAAACCCGGCGTCGACAAGACCGTGAGCATCAAGGTCGGCCTGTCCAAGACCTTCCACGACGAAGCCCCGGAACTGGTGGCCGTGCTGGAAAAGGTCAACCTGCCGATCGACCTGTTGAACCAGAACCTGGGACGCATGGCGAAGGAACGTATCGAGTCGCCAAAACTGGCGAAAATCTTCCTCAAGGAACATCCTGAGGTCTGGCACGCATGGGTGAGCGACGACGCAGCCAGGAAAATCGACGCGGCCTTGTAGGTTGAGTTTTGCCGACTGCTGGCAACAGCAGTCGGACGCTTGATCGCAACCCCTTGATTGAGAGTCTCTTATGTTTCCCGAAAGCTTTACCTTTTCCATCGCCGACTGGGTCAACGGTTGGGTCGATTCGCTGGTGACCAACTACGGTGATGTGTTCCGCCACATCTCCGACACCCTGCTCTGGGCCATCGTCAATCTCGAGGGCCTGCTGCGCGCCGCGCCGTGGTGGCTGATGCTGGCGATTGTCGGTGTCGTCGCCTGGCATGCCACGCGCAAAGTGGTGACCACCGCTGTCATCGTCGGTCTGCTGTTCCTCGTTGGCGCTGTCGGCCTGTGGGACAAACTCATGCAAACCCTGGCGCTGATGATGGTCGCGACGATCATTTCGGTGCTGATCGGCATCCCGCTGGGGATTCTCTCGGCGCGCAGCAATCGCCTGCGTTCGGTGCTGATGCCGCTGCTCGACATCATGCAGACCATGCCAAGTTTCGTGTACCTGATTCCGGTGCTGATGCTGTTCGGCCTGGGCAAGGTGCCGGCGATTTTCGCCACGGTGATCTACGCCGCACCGCCGCTGATCCGCCTGACCGATCTGGGCATTCGCCAGGTCGACGGCGAAGTCATGGAAGCGATCAATGCGTTCGGCGCCAATCGCTGGCAGCAACTGTTTGGCGTGCAACTGCCGCTGGCCCTGCCGAGCATCATGGCCGGGATCAACCAGACCACCATGATGGCCCTGTCGATGGTGGTGATTGCCTCGATGATCGGTGCCCGTGGCCTGGGTGAAGATGTGTTGGTGGGCATTCAGACCCTCAACGTCGGACGCGGTCTTGAGGCCGGTCTGGCGATCGTGATTCTCGCAGTGGTCATCGACCGCATTACTCAGGCGTACGGTCGGCCACGGCATGAGGTGAGCAAATGAGCAACACAACCGTGAGCAAGATCGAAGTCAAAAACGTCTTCAAGATTTTCGGTAACCGCGCCAAGGACGCCTTGGCCATGGTCGGCCAGGGCAAGACCAAGGATCAGGTGCTGAGCGAAACCGGTTGTGTGGTCGGCGTCAACGACCTGTCGCTGAGCATCGGCACCGGTGAAATCTTCGTGATCATGGGCCTGTCCGGCTCCGGCAAATCGACGCTGGTACGCCACTTCAATCGCCTGATCGACCCGACCAGCGGCGCGATCCTCGTCGACGGCGTGGACATCCTGCAATACGACATGGAAGCCCTGCGCGAATTTCGCCGGCACAAGATCAGCATGGTGTTCCAGAGCTTCGGCCTGCTGCCGCACAAGACCGTACTCGACAACGTTGCCTACGGCCTGAAGGTGCGCGGCGAGAGCAAGCAAATGTGCTCGGAGCGTGCGCTGCACTGGATCAACACCGTGGGCCTTAAAGGCTACGAAAACAAATACCCGCACCAGCTCTCCGGCGGCATGCGTCAGCGTGTCGGCCTGGCCCGCGCCTTGGCGGCGGACACCGACATCATCCTGATGGACGAAGCGTTCAGTGCGCTGGATCCGCTGATCCGCGCCGAGATGCAGGATCAGTTGCTGGAGCTGCAAAAGACTCTGCACAAGACCATCGTGTTCATCACCCACGACCTTGATGAGGCGGTGCGTATCGGCAATCGCATTGCGATTCTCAAGGATGGGCGGCTGATTCAGGTCGGTACGCCCCGGGAGATCCTGCATTCGCCGGCGGATGAGTACGTTGACCGGTTTGTGCAGCGGCGCGCTGCGGTGGTTTGATCTGAATAGTGCATTGCACTGACTGGCCCCATCGCTGGCAAGCCAGCTCCCACAGGGATTGTGTGAGCCCTGAGGGCTGGCAGGCCCGATTTCTACAGAGATTGTGTGAACACTGGAGATCCTGTGGGAGCTGGCTTGCCAGCGATGGGGCCAGTGAAGCTGCATCAATATTACGGTTGAGGTTTTAGATGTCCCAGGCTGAAAAAATCATCATCACCGGCGGCCACCTGCGTTGGCAGGACGTGGTCGCCGTCGCCCGTCACGGTGCACAACTTGAGCTGTCGAGCTACACCTGGGCGCGCATCGAAAACGCCCAAGGCATCGTTCAGCGCATCGTCGAAAGCGGCGAGCGCGCCTATGGCGTCAACACCGGTCTGGGCGGCTTGTCCAACGTCTCGCTGCAAGACGAACAACTCAGCCAGCTCTCGCGCAACACACTGCTCAGCCACGCCTGCGGCGTTGGCCCGGTACTGCCTGACGAACAGACCCGGGCCATCATCTGCGCAGCGATCCACAACTACAGCCACGGCAAATCCGGCATTCATCGGCGTGTCGTCGAAGCGTTGCTGGCGCTGCTCAATCGCGGCATCACCCCGCAAGTGCCGTCGCAAGGTTCGGTGGGTTACCTGACCCACATGGCGCACATCGGCATTACGCTGCTCGGCGTCGGCAACGTCAGCTATCGCGGGCAGATCACCTCCGCGCAACAGGCGCTGGCCGAAGAAGGTCTGCAACCGGTGCAACTCGGCGCGAAGGACGGTTTGTGCCTGGTCAACGGCACACCATGTATGACCGGCCTCAGCTGTCTGGCAATTGCCGACGCCACGCGACTGGTGCAATGGGCCGACGTGATTGGTGCCATGAGCTTTGAGGCCCAGCGCGGTCAGATCGACGCGTTCGATGCCGAGATCATCGCCCTGAAACCACACCCGGGCATGCAGCACGTCGGCGTCAACCTGCGTGCGCTGCTCGATGGCAGTGAAGTGATTGCTTCGAGCAAAGGCATTCGCACTCAGGATGCGCTGAGCATTCGCTCGATCCCGCAGGTGCACGGCGCTGCACGCGATCAACTGGAACATGCGATCAAACAAGTCGAAGCCGAACTCAACGGCTGCACCGACAACCCGCTGTTGCTCGGTACGCCGGACAACTTCCGCGTCATGTCGCAAGCCAACCCGCACGGGCAATCGGTGGCGATGGCGGCGGACTTGCTGGCGATTGCCATGGCCGAAATCGGCTCGATTGCCGAGCGTCGTCTGGATCGTCTGGTGAACCCGCACGTCAGTGGTCTGCCGGCGTTTCTGGTGGCCAATCCGGGGGTGAACTCGGGGATGATGATCGTGCAATACGTCGCCGCGTCGCTGTGTGCGGAAAACCGCCAATTGGCGCAACCGGCGGTGCTCGACAACTACATCACCTCAGGCCTTCAGGAAGACCATCTGAGCATGGGCACCAACGCCGCGCTGAAGCTGCATCGCGCATTGGAAAACTGCACGCAGATCCTCGCCATCGAATATCTGCTGGCGGCGCAGGCGTTTGAATTCCTCAAGGAGCAACGCTTCGGCGCGGGCACTGACCGGGCGTGGCGACTGCTGCGCGAAACGGTCCCGGCCTACGATCAGGATCGCTGGCTGGCGCCGGATATCGCCGCCGCCGCAAGCGTTCTGAAAAACCCGAATTCGCTGCACAACGTATTACCGAATCTGCACTGACAATACCCATACCAGCGTGCCAAGGCGCGGATCGCTCAGAAGGCGAGAGGCGACGGATAACGGAATGCTCCGGAGCGACTGGTAGTTAATAACAAACTCTCAAAAGGAGCATTTAAATGACTGCGCTGAACCTGATCCCCGGCCAACTGAGCCTGGCCCAACTGCGTGACGTCTACCAGCACCCGGTCAAGCTGAGCCTCGACAACAGCGCCTCCGCGCAGATCGAGGCCAGCGTCGCTTGCGTTGAACAGATCCTCGCCGAGAACCGCACCGCCTACGGCATCAACACCGGTTTCGGCCTGCTGGCCTCGACGCGCATCGCCAGTGAAGACCTGGAAAACCTCCAGCGCTCGCTGGTGCTGTCCCACGCCGCCGGCGTTGGTCAACCGATCAGTGATGACCTGGTGCGGCTGATCATGGTGCTCAAGGTCAACAGCCTCAGCCGTGGTTTCTCCGGCATCCGCCGTGTGGTGATCGATGCGCTGATTGCACTGATCAACGCCGAGGTTTATCCGCACATTCCGCTGAAAGGTTCGGTCGGTGCCTCCGGTGATCTGGCGCCATTGGCGCACATGTCGCTGGTGCTGCTGGGCGAGGGCAAGGCGCGCTACAAGGGCGAGTGGATGGAAGCCACCGAAGCGCTGAAAGTCGCTGGTCTGACCCCGCTGACCCTGGCCGCGAAAGAAGGTTTGGCGCTGCTCAACGGCACGCAGGTTTCCACGGCATTTGCGCTGCGTGGTTTGTTTGAGGGTGAAGATCTGTTTGCCGGCGCGATTGCGCTGGGCGGTCTGACGGTCGAAGCGGTGCTGGGTTCGCGTTCGCCATTCGATGCGCGGATCCACGCGGCTCGCGGCCAGAAAGGCCAGATCGATGCTGCCGCTGCCTACCGCGATCTGCTCGGCGAGCGCAGCGAAGTCTCCGACTCGCACCAGAACTGCGAAAAGGTTCAGGATCCGTACTCGCTGCGCTGTCAGCCACAAGTCATGGGCGCGTGCCTGACCCAGTTCCGCCAGGCTGCCGAAGTGCTGGCCGTTGAAGCCAACGCCGTGTCGGATAACCCGTTGGTGTTTGCCGCCGAAGGCGATGTGATTTCCGGCGGCAACTTCCACGCCGAACCGGTGGCCATGGCGGCTGACAACATGGCGCTGGCCATCGCCGAAATCGGCTCGCTGAGTGAGCGCCGCATCTCGCTGATGATGGACAAACACATGTCGCAACTGCCGCCGTTCCTGGTGGCCAATGGCGGCGTGAACTCTGGTTTCATGATTGCGCAGGTGACTGCAGCAGCACTGGCCAGCGAGAACAAGGCGCTGTCCCATCCACATTCGGTGGACAGTTTGCCGACTTCGGCCAACCAGGAAGACCACGTGTCGATGGCCCCGGCGGCTGGCAAGCGTCTGTGGGAAATGGCCGAGAACACCCGCGGGATTCTCGCGGTGGAATGGTTGGCGGCGGTGCAGGGGCTGGATCTGCGTAATGGTCTGAAAACCTCGGCCAAGCTGGAAAAGGCCCGGGCGATTCTGCGTAAGGAAGTGCCGTTCTATGAGAAGGACCGCTTCTTTGCGCCGGACATCAATGCGGCGACTGAGTTGTTGGCTTCGCGGTGCCTGACCGAGCTGGTTCCGGCGAAATTGCTGCCTAGCCTTTAACCTTAGCCACAGATCGTTCCCACGCTCTGCGTGGGCATGTCTCAAGGGACGCTCCGCGTCCAGTGACGCGGAGCGTCACGGGCTGCATTCCCACGCAGAGCGTGGGAACGATCATCATCGATTTTGAATACTGTGGAGACTAAGGGATGAAAACCCTCTGGCAACACTGCCACGTCGCAACCATGGCGCGAGGCGTCTACTCGATCATCGAAGACGCGGCCATCGTGACGTCCGGTGCGCTCATCGAGTGGATCGGCCCGCGCAATCAATTGCCCTCCGGCGAATACCCGGCGGTCAATGACCTGCAAGGTGCCTGGGTCACCCCCGGTCTGATCGACTGCCACACCCATACGGTGTTCGGCGGCAACCGCAGCGGCGAATTCGAAAAGCGCCTGCAAGGCGTCAGCTATGCCGAGATCGCCGCGCAGGGTGGCGGCATCGCCAGCACCGTGCGCGCGACTCGCGAAGCGACTGAAGACGAGCTGTTCGCCAGCGCCGCCAAGCGTCTGAAAAGCCTGGTGCGCGACGGCGTGACCACAGTCGAAATGAAGTCCGGCTACGGCCTCGATCTGGCCAACGAACGCAAGATCCTCCGAGTGATTCGTCGCTTGGAAAAAGAGCTGCCGATCAGCGTGCGCAGCACCTGTCTGGCCGCTCACGCGTTGCCACCGGAATACAAGGATCGCGCTGACGATTACATCGATCTGATCTGCACCGAGATGCTGCCGGCATTGGCCGCCGAAGGGCTGGTCGATGCGGTGGATGCGTTCTGCGAATATCTGGCGTTCTCGCCGGATCAGGTCGAACGTGTGTTTATCGCTGCACAGAAACTCGGTCTGCCGGTGAAGCTGCACGCCGAACAACTGTCATCGCTGCATGGCTCCAGCCTCGCCGCACGCTACAAGGCGCTGTCCGCCGATCACCTGGAGTTCATGGATGAGGCCGACGCCATCGCCATGGCCGAATCCGACACCGTCGCGGTGTTGCTGCCGGGGGCGTTCTACTTTCTGCGTGAAACCCAACTCCCGCCGATGGACGCCCTGCGCAAACATAAAGTGAAGATCGCCATCGCCAGCGACCTCAACCCCGGCACCTCGCCGGCGCTGTCGTTACGGCTGATGTTGAACATGGCCTGCACCTGTTTCCGCATGACCCCGGAAGAAGCCTTGGCCGGTGCGACGATTCACGCCGCGCAAGCGCTGGGCATGGCTGATACCCACGGTTCGCTGGAAGTCGGCAAGGTCGCGGATTTTGTTGCCTGGCACATCGATCGTCCGGCGGATCTGGCTTATTGGCTCGGTGGTGATCTGGACAAACGCGTCGTGCGTCACGGCGTTGAATCAAGTCTGTAGGAGAGCGGTTGTGGATAAGGTTCTGAGTTTCAAACAAGGTCGCGTGCCGCTGCTGATCAGCATGCCTCACGCGGGTCTGCGCCTGACGCCTGTGGTCGAGGCCGGGCTGATCGCGGACGCGAAAAGCCTGCCGGACACTGACTGGCATATTCCGCAGCTTTACGATTTTGCCCAAGAGCTGGGCGCCAGCACCCTGGCTGCCGAATATTCGCGTTTCGTCATCGACCTGAATCGTCCGTCCGACGACAAGCCGCTGTACGTCGGCGCCACCACCGGGTTGTACCCGGCGACCTTGTTCGATGGCATCCCGCTGTTCAAAAAAGGGCTGGAGCCTTCGAAAGAAGAGCGCGCGACGTATCTGGAACAGATCTGGACGCCGTATCACCGCACCTTGCAGGAAGAGTTGGCGCGGCTGAAGGCTGAGTTTGGCTACGCGCTGCTGTTCGATGCGCATTCGATCCGCTCGATCATCCCGCACCTGTTCGAAGGCAAGCTGCCGGACTTCAACCTCGGCACCTTCAACGGCGCCAGTTGCGATCCACAGTTGGCCACGCAACTGGAAGCGATCTGCGCCCGTCACGACGATTACAGCCATGTGCTCAACGGGCGCTTCAAGGGCGGCCATATCACCCGTCATTACGGCAACCCGGCCGAGAACATTCACGCTGTGCAACTGGAACTGGGCCAGTGCACGTATATGGAAGAGTTCGAACCGTTCCGCTATCGCCCTGACCTGGCCGAGCCGACGCGGGTGGTACTCAAGGAACTGCTGCAGCACTATCTGGCCTGGGCAAAGTCTCACTACACCGCATAACCCCCTGTGGGAGCGAGCCTGCTCGCGAAGGCGTCCGGTCAGCCAATATTTACGTTGACTGACACACCGCATTCGCGAGCAGGCTCGCTCCCACAGGTTTTGTATGCAGCAGAAAAATTTGCGGTAGTGCACAGGCATGCTCATTGACGTAAATCGGGTTTATGATGCCCAACGGCAGAATAATAGAAGTCCCCCCAGGGATGACCTCGACCCCTTACGGAGCGCGCAATGCAGACTTTGTTTCCGCAGATCAAACCTCACGCCCGGCACGATCTGGCTGTCGACGATACCCATACGCTGTACGTCGACGAAAGCGGTTCGCCGGAGGGTTTGCCGGTGGTGTTCATCCACGGCGGTCCCGGCGCCGGTTGCGACGCGCAAAGCCGTCGCTATTTCGATCCGAACCTGTATCGCATTGTCACCTTCGACCAGCGCGGTTGCGGCCGCTCCACCCCGCACGCCAGCCTGGAAAACAACACCACCTGGGATCTGGTCGCCGACCTTGAGCGCATCCGCAAACATCTGGGCATCGATAAATGGGTGCTGTTTGGCGGCTCGTGGGGTTCGACCCTGGCGCTGGCCTATGCGCAAACTCACCCGGAGCGTGTGCATGGCCTGATCCTGCGCGGGATCTTTCTCTGCCGTCCGCAGGAAATCGAATGGTTCTACCAGGCTGGTGCCAGCCGTCTGTTCCCCGATTACTGGCAGGACTACATTGCGCCGATTCCGTTGGACGAGCGCGATGATCTGCTCAGCGCGTTCCACAAACGCCTGACCGGCAACGACCAGATCGCCCAAATGCACGCCGCCAAAGCCTGGTCGACCTGGGAAGGGCGCACCGCGACCCTGCGGCCGAACCCGCTGGTGGTCGATCGTTTCTCCGAACCGCAACGCGCCTTGTCGATTGCGCGGATCGAATGCCACTACTTCACCAACAATGCGTTCCTTGAGCCGAATCAACTGATTCGCGACATGGGCAAGATCGCCCATCTGCCGGGCGTGATCATTCACGGCCGTTACGATGTGATCTGCCCGCTCGACAATGCCTGGGAATTGCACCAGGCCTGGCCGAACAGTGAGCTGCAGGTCATTCGCGATGCCGGCCATGCCGCGTCCGAACCGGGTATCACCGATGCGTTGGTGCGTGCGGCCGGCCAAATGGCCCGGCGCCTGCTCGACTTGCCGCCCGAAGAAGCATGAAGGGGCTTTTACAGCGCGTACGCGGTGCGCGGGTTGAAGTGGCGGGAGAGGTGGTTGGCGCGGTAGATCAAGGTTTGCTGGTGCTGGTGGCGGTCGAACCCGACGACACGCGTGCCAGCGCCGACAAACTTCTGCATAAGCTGCTTAACTATCGTGTATTCAGCGACGCCGAGGGCAAGATGAATTTGTCCCTGGCGGATGTTGGTGGCGGGTTGCTGCTGGTCTCTCAGTTCACCCTGGCTGCCGACACCAAAAGCGGGTTACGCCCAAGCTTTTCCACCGCGGCGCTACCGGCCCTTGGCGAGGAATTGTTCGACTATCTATTAGGCAAAGCGAAACAGGTGCATGGCACTGTGGCATCAGGTAGATTCGGCGCCGATATGCAGGTGCATTTGGTCAACGATGGCCCGGTTACCTTTTTGTTACAGACCTGAAAGCGCCTGAAACACCTTTTTAGGAAATTTCGACTGTTTTTAGGGTGTTTTCGCGATAAATACTTTGTTACCCCTGATGCGTTGTCATGCGGGCTACTAGATAATCGCGCGCTACGGGGATCAGCGTTCGTTGGTCCATTTTGACTTAGGTAGAGACTTGTCCGGATCCGATTGGGGAATCATTTTGCCCCAGCGGAGTCGGAACAATGCTCGCCAACCTGGCATATAGATAGCTGGCCGTTGGTTTATTGATCTGTTTTCGGCGAGGGTTGCTCGTGATTGTTAGTCCCTGTAATGCAGCAAAAATGTCTGCCAAACGCATGCGAAGTGCCCTGGTAGCGGGTTCGGCGCTCCTGTGCCTGCTCAGCGCCGGTCAGCTTTGGGCGTTCAATCTTGACGATGTATCGACCAAGGCCAAAGAGCTGGCCGGGCAGAAATTCGAAGCCCCGCGCAGCAACCTGCCGAACGAATTCCGCGACATGAAGTTCGCGGACTATCAGAAAATCCGCTTCCTCACCGAAAAGGCTGAGTGGGCTGATCAGAAGACCCCGTTCAAACTGTCCTTCTATCACCAGGGTATGCACTTCGATACACCGGTGAAAATCAACGAAATTACGGCGAACACCGTCGAAGAGATCAAATATGATCCGACGCGCTTCGATTTCGGCGACCTGAAATTCGATCCGAAAGCTACCGAACAACTGGGTTATGCCGGTTTCCGTGTGCTGTATCCGATCAACAAGGCCGACAAGCAAGACGAAATCATGACCATGCTCGGCGCGAGTTACTTCCGCGTTGTCGGCAAGGGCCATACCTACGGCCTCTCGGCGCGTGGTCTGGCGATTGATACCGCGCTGCCATCGGGCGAAGAATTCCCGCGTTTCCGCGAGTTCTGGATTCAACAGCCGAAGCCGGGCGACAAGCATCTGGTAATTTTCGCGCTGCTCGACTCGCCGCGCGCTACCGGTGCCTATCGTCTTATCCTGCGTCCGGGCAGCGACACCATTGTTGACGTCAAGGCGCAGGTGTTCCTGCGTGACAAGGTCGGCAAACTGGGCATCGCGCCGCTGACCAGCATGTTCCTGTTCGGCGCCAACCAGCCGTCGAAAGTCCTCAACTATCGTCGTGAACTGCACGACTCCAGTGGTCTGTCGATCCATGCCGGTAACGGCGAGTGGATCTGGCGTCCGCTGAACAATCCGAAACACTTGGCCGTGAGCAACTTCAGCGTCGAGAACCCGCGTGGTTTCGGTCTGCTGCAACGTGGCCGCGACTTCAGCCACTACGAAGACCTCGACGACCGCTACGACAAGCGCCCAAGCGCCTGGATCGAGCCGAAGGGCGAGTGGGGCAAGGGCACTGTTGATCTGGTAGAAATTCCGACCGCCGACGAAACCAACGACAACATCGTTGCGTTCTGGAGCCCGGAAACCATGCCGGAACCAGGCAAGCCGCTGGATTTCGCCTACCGCCTGCACTGGACCATGGACGAAGCGGCGATTCACGCGCCGGATAGCGCGTGGGTTTCGCAGACCCTGCGTTCGACCGGTGACGTCAAGCAGTCGAACCTGATCCGTCAGCCGGATGGCAGCGTTGCCTACCTGGTCGACTTCGAAGGTCCATCGCTGGCGGCGCTGACCCCGGACGCCGACGTTCGCAGCCAGGTCAGTGTTGGCGACAACGCCGAACTGGTTGAAAACAGCGTGCGCTACAACCCGGAAACCAAGGGCTGGCGTTTGACCCTGCGGATGAAAATCAAGGACGCGAGCAAGTCGACCGAGATGCGTGCCGCACTGGTTCAGCCTGTCGTGACCGCCGATCTGGCCAAGTCTTCGGTGCCGGCGTCCAATTCGTCCGTCGCCAAGGCCGACAAGGTTGCCGCCAAGCAACAAGAGAAACTCGACAAGGAAGCCAAGGCCGCCGAGGCCAAACAGGCTGACGCCAAGCCAGTAGCAGATGCCAAGGACAAGGCCAACAAAGACGCCAAGCAGCCAGCGGCTGCGGACGCGGCCCCAGCCACACCGGAATCGTCTTGGTGTGATGTTTTGCTGACCGTTTTCTTGTGCTTTCAGTTTTGTGCATATGTTTTTCTGTCTTGTTCTT
>NZ_JBIUVJ010000055.1:0-3003 GCF_044742875.1 Pseudomonas sp. NPDC087817 | reverse complement strand
AAGAAGTCCTGACCTAGACCTGGAGCTATCAGTTGCCTGCCGATGAGTAACTCTCAAGTACAGCCAGAGACTCTGTCCGAGTACCTGGCGCATCTGCCGATGACCGACGAGCAGCGCGCGGAACTCGCGGGCTGCCAGTCGTTCAGCGAGCTGCACCAACGCTTGTCGTCCTCGACGTTCGACGCCCCTGCCGAAGCCGCCCAGGCTTCGGTGGGCAAGCGCCTGACCCTGAGCACCGCCGAAGATCTTGAAGATGCGGAGATGCTGGTGCTCGACGCCAGCGGTCGCGTCAGCATGAAGGCGACGCCGCCGATCCGTCGGACCAAAGTCGTGCCGGAGCCCTGGCGCACCAATATTCTGGTGCGTGGCTGGCGCCGACTGACCGGTCGCACCAACCCGCCGCAGCCGCCGAAGGACGAGAACGTCCTGCCGGCCGCGCGCTGGCGCACCGTCGGTTCGATCCGCCGCTATATTCTGTTGCTGCTGATGCTCGGCCAGACCATCGTCGCCGGTTGGTACATGAAAGGCATCATGCCGTACCAGGGCTGGTCGTTCGTCGATCTCGACGAAGTCTTGCATCAACCGCTGCTGCAAACTGCCACGCAAGTGCTGCCGTATGCGCTGCAAACCAGCATCCTGATTCTGTTCGGGATTCTGTTCTGCTGGGTCTCGGCCGGTTTCTGGACCGCGCTGATGGGCTTCCTCGAGTTGCTCACCGGTCACGATAAATACCGCATCTCCGGCAAAAGCGCCGGCAACGAGCCGATTGCCAAAGACGCGCGTACCGCGCTGGTGATGCCGATCTGCAACGAAGACGTGCCGCGTGTGTTCGCCGGTCTGCGGGCAACGTTCGAATCGGTTGCCGCCACCGGTGATCTGGATCGCTTCGACTTCTTCGTGTTGAGTGACAGTAACGACACTGACATCTGCGTGGCCGAGCAACAGGCCTGGCTGGACGTCTGCCGTGAAGCCAAAGGCTTCGGCAAGATCTTCTATCGTCGTCGTCGCCGTCGTGTGAAACGCAAAAGCGGCAACCTCGACGACTTCTGCCGTCGTTGGGGCGGTGACTACAAGTACATGGTTGTGCTCGACGCCGACTCGGTGATGAGCGGCGAGTGCCTGACCAGTCTGGTGCGCCTGATGGAAGCCACGCCGGACGCCGGGATCATCCAGACCGCGCCGCGTGCGTCGGGCATGGACACCCTGTATGCACGCATGCAGCAGTTCGCCACCCGCGTATACGGCCCGCTGTTTACCGCCGGTCTGCACTTCTGGCAGTTGGGTGAATCCCACTACTGGGGTCACAACGCGATCATCCGCATGAAGCCGTTCATCGACCACTGCGCCCTGGCGCCGTTGCCGGGCAAGGGGGCGTTCTCCGGGGCGATCCTGTCTCACGACTTCGTTGAAGCCGCGCTGATGCGCCGTGCCGGTTGGGGCGTGTGGATTGCTTACGACCTGCCGGGCAGCTACGAAGAACTGCCGCCGAACCTGCTCGACGAACTCAAGCGTGACCGTCGCTGGTGCCACGGCAACCTGATGAACTTTCGTCTGTTCCTGGTCAAAGGCATGCACCCGGTGCACCGTGCGGTATTCCTCACCGGTGTGATGTCTTACCTGTCGGCGCCGTTGTGGTTCTTCTTCCTGGTGCTGTCGACCGCGCTGTTGGCGGTGAACACGCTGATGGAGCCGCAGTACTTCCTTGAGCCGCGTCAGCTCTATCCGTTGTGGCCACAATGGCACCCGGACAAGGCGATCGCGCTGTTCTCGACGACCATCGTGCTGCTGTTCCTGCCGAAACTGTTGAGCATCATCCTGATCTGGGCCAAGGGCGCGAAAGAGTTCGGCGGCAAGTTCAAGGTGACTCTGTCGATGCTGCTGGAGATGCTGTTCTCCATGCTGCTGGCGCCGGTGCGGATGATTTTCCACACCCGTTTCGTCCTCGCCGCGTTCCTCGGCTGGGCCGCAACCTGGAATTCGCCGCAACGTGACGACGACTCGACGCCATGGAGCGAAGCGGTCAAGCGCCACGGCCCGCAAACCTTGCTGGGTTTCTGCTGGGCGCTGCTGGTGATCTGGCTGAACCCGAGCTTCCTGTGGTGGCTGGTGCCGATCGTCGGTTCGCTGATGCTGTCGATTCCGGTGTCGGTGATTTCCAGCCGAGTCGGTTTGGGCCTCAAATCCCGTGACGAGAGCCTGTTTCTCATCCCTGAGGAATACAATCCGCCACAGGCGCTGCTGGCGACCGATCAGTACACCCATGAAAATCGTTACCACGCGCTGAACGACGGTTTTGTCCGCGCGGTGGTCGATCCGCAGCAGAACGCCTTGGCGTGCTCGCTGGCGACTTCCCGTCACGGTCAGGCCGAGCCGATCGAGTGGCTGCGTCAGGAGCGTGTTCGCCACGCGATCAAGGTTGGCCCTGCGGGGCTGAACAACCATGATCGTCTGCAACTGCTGAGCGACCCGGTTGCTCTGGCGCGCTTGCACGAGCAGGTCTGGGCCGAGGGTCACGCCGAGTGGCTGGATGCCTGGCGGGCTTCGGTGAAAGCCGATCCGCATGCGCCGCTGTTGCCGTTGCGACCGGTGAGCCTGCAGGCTCAACCGGCCTGATGAAGAAACCCCGCGAAAGCGGGGTTTTTTTTGCCCTGACGACAGCGGGCGCTGATCTGCAATCAATCAAAAAACCTTGTGCAAAAGAACGAGTGCGTTAGCATCCGTCCCCGAATTGGCGCACCCGGGCAATCTTGCCCGCCTCTGTTGGTTTTCGCGCCGCAAACGCAATGGTTTTGGGGACTTGAAGATGAAGAAGTATCTATCGATGCTGCTGGTCGGCGTCACGGCACTGGTTGCAGTCAATGCGGCGCACGCTGGCGCAATCGATGACGCGGTCAAGCGCGGCACCTTGAAAGTCGGCATGGATCCGACCTACATGCCGTTCGAAATGACCAACAAGCGCGGCGAAATCATCGGTTTCGAAGTCGACATCCTCAAAGCCATGAC
>NZ_JBIUVJ010000054.1:27701-36374 GCF_044742875.1 Pseudomonas sp. NPDC087817 | reverse complement strand
ACACAACTCGCGGTGGCTGCCAGATCCGAAGTCGAATCGGCGGCCTGCGGCAAGGTGCCCTGCGGGTTCTCGCGAGTTGTGTCGGTTTGCATGGGTGTCTCCACGTTCTCTATGTTTGTTTGGGCACCATCACGGTGCCCACCGTTCCGTCCTGAAGCACTACAACCGGCACACGCCGGGCATAACGACTTCGGGACAGTTCAGGAAGGGGGCCTTGTGGGCGCCGCTTCCATGCCGAAGTCTTCGGTTCGCGCGATCCGCGTCAAACCGCATTCCTTTCGGGGCGCAGTTTCAGACTGCAACACCCGTACCGTTATCGTCGTTGCCGACTGAAAAACGGTAGCCATCCGCAGGCGCGGTTTGGGCTTGTGAAAATACGTTTGGTTCAACCCGACAATGGCAATAAAAAGCCTTGAATTCACTGTCCGGTTTGTGTTTGGTTTTTTGTCTCAACCCCTACATGTAGGGTTTTTTTGAGCGCGGGCTACAAGATAATGCGTTTTGGGGGGCTATTGCAATGTATAGCCTGTGGATAAACCTGTGCGTAAATTGTGTGCGAAACGGCGAATTCGCGTGTAGGCCGCGAACCTGCTGAGCTAGACCGTTTGTCACTGTTTTTTCACCGGGAAAAACGCTTCAGCGGATTTTTAAGGGCGCGAACCCTATCACAAAAAACCGCCTTGTCCGAACGCATTTACCGACTTGTGTTCTGGCTGTACGCCGTTTATACAATCGGGCCATGCGCAGGCATATTTTTCCTCCAGAAACATGACAAATGATCAGGATGATCTGGCACCACGCATGCTTTTGCAGGAGCTGATCCAAGCGATCCCTTCTATTAATAAAAACAGCAAGCAGAGGTCACCGGTGGAGCAACAAGCCTTTCAGGTATTGATAGTCGAGGATGATCAGCGTCTGGCCGAACTCACTCGCGACTACCTGCAAGCCAATGGACTGCGCGTCGAAATCGAAGGCAACGGTGCACTGGCGGCGGCGCGGATCATCAAGGAGCAACCGGATCTGGTCATCCTCGATCTGATGCTGCCCGGTGAAGATGGCCTGAGTATCTGCCGCAAGGTGCGCGACCGTTATGACGGGCCGATCCTGATGCTCACGGCGCGTACCGACGATGCCGATCAGATTCAGGGGCTTGATCTTGGTGCCGACGATTACGTCTGCAAACCGGTGCGCCCACGCCTGTTGCTGGCGCGGATTCAGGCGCTGCTGCGACGCAGTGACTCACCGGAGCCCGTCGCGGAAAAAAGCCGTCGACTGCAATTCGGCCCACTGGTGGTGGACGACGCTTTGCGCGAAGCCTGGTTGAGCGACAACGGCATCGAGTTGACCAGCGCCGAATTCGATCTGCTCTGGCTGTTGGTGTCCAATGCCGGGCGAATTCTGTCCCGGGAGGAAATCTTCACCGCGCTGCGTGGCATCGGCTATGACGGCCAGGATCGCTCGATCGATGTGCGCATCTCGCGCATCCGCCCGAAAATCGGCGATGACCCCGATCACCCGCGCCTGATCAAGACCATCCGCAGCAAAGGCTATCTGTTTGTCCCCGAAGCCTGTGTAGACCTGCCGCTGTGAACTCGATCTTCCTGCGCATTTACGGCGGCATGTGCGCCGCGCTTATTCTGGTGGCGGTGCTCGGCGTGCTCGCGCTGAACCTGCTTAACCAGGTGCGCAGCGAGCAATACCGCGAGCGCCTGGCCCATGGCACGTTCTCGCTGATGGCCGACAATCTGCAACCGATGAACGAAACCGAGCGCCATCGCGCGCTGCTGGTGTGGGAGCGTTTGCTCGGGATTCCGCTGGCGCTGAAGAAGTTTGCCGAGACCGATCTCGATCTGACCCAGCGCACCCGGGTCCAGCGCGGACAGGCGCTGGTAGAGCAGACCGGCCCGCATGCAGCAAAGGTCTACCGGCTGGTCAGCGACAAGGAACAACTTGTGCTGGTAGGAGAGGTGCAGCAGATCAGCGAGCAACTGGCCCGCGCGACGATTTACCTGTTGGCCGATGAGCTGGTGCGCGTACCCGTGGGCGAGCAGCCCAAGCGGTTGGCGCAAATAAAGGAAGAGAAGGGCTTCGGATTCGATCTGCGCCTGGTCACGGTGAACGACGCCGACATGGATGAGGATCAGAGTCGTCGCGTGGCTGAGGGCGACACGGTGATGGCGTTGGGCAAGGGTGGCGATTCGATCCGCGTGTTTGCCGGCATGGTCGGCACGCCTTGGGTACTGGAAATCGGCCCGCTGTATCAGATGAATCCGTATCCGCCGGAGTGGCTGGTGTTGATCGCCGCGCTCGGCCTGAGTTTGATCGGCCTTATCGTTTATCTGTTGGTGCGCCAGCTCGAACGGCGTTTGCGTGGCCTCGAAGCGGCGGCCACACGCATCGCCAAGGGCAGCCTGGAAACCCGTGTGCCGGCGCGCGGTGCCGACTCGGTCGGGCGCCTGGCCTCGGCGTTCAACAAAATGGCTGAGCACTTGCAGCAGTTGCTGGCGATCCAGCGTGAACTGGTGCGCGCGGTATCCCACGAGTTGCGCACGCCGGTGGCGCGCTTGCGTTTCGGTCTGGAGATGATCGGTTCGGCGACCACCCCGCAAGCGCTGGAAAAGTACCGTGAGGGCATGGATCACGACATCGAAGACCTCGATAAGCTGGTCGATGAAATGCTCACCTATGCCCGGCTGGAGCAGGGCTCGCCGGCGCTGACGTTCCAGCGCATTGATCTCGACGCGCTGGTCAATCAGGTCATTGAAGAACTGGCGCCGCTGCGCGCCGAGGTCACGGTGCAGCGCGGCTTGTGCCTGTCTGCTGCGGATAACGACGACGCTTGGGTCGAGGCCGAGCCGCGTTATCTGCATCGGGCGTTGCAGAATCTGGTGAGCAACGCCATGCGCCATGCGCGCTCCAACGTTACGGTGAGTTACCAGGTCGGGCAGCTGCGTTGCCGGGTGGACGTCGAGGACGACGGGCCGGGTGTGCCGGAGGTGGCGTGGGAGCGAATCTTCACGCCGTTCCTGCGTCTGGATGACAGCCGTACCCGGGCGTCAGGAGGACATGGCTTGGGCTTGTCGATTGTGCGGCGGATCATCCACTGGCATGACGGCCGCGCGATCATTGGCAAGAGCAAGAGTCTGGGTGGGGCTTGCTTCAGCCTGAGCTGGCCGAGGAATCAGGAGCGCCGCTGAATCGTGGATAGTAGTGCTGGCCCCATCGCTGGCAAGCCAGCTCCCACAGGTTTCAGGGCGTACATCAAGTCTGTGTCCATCACCGGCACTGTGGAGCTGGCAAGTCGGCTCCCACAGGTTTCAGGGTGTACATCAAGTCTGTGTTCATCACCGGCACTGTGGAGCTGGCAAGTCGGCTCCCACAGGTTTCAGGGCGTACATCAAGTCTGTGTTCATCACCGGCACTGTGGACCTGGCAAGTCGGCTCCCACAGGTTTCAGGGTGTACATCAAGTCTGTGTTCATCACCGGCACTGTGGGAGCTGGCTTGCCAGCGATGAGGCCCCGACAGACGATAAAGATTTCAGGCCGCAATGCTGACCAGACTCAACAACTGCCCATCCTGCACACCGAACTGCGCATCCAGCTCGGTGCCGTTGCGCCATTCGTTCGACAAGTCCGTCAACAAGCGCAAGCGCACGTGGCCCTGTTCCGTCCACTCCAGCACTTCCGCGTGCTCGAAGTAAAAGCGCTTCTGCACGATCGGGTAAAGCGCCTTGAACAGGCTTTCTTTCACCGAAAACGTCAGCGTCACCCACAGTGCCAGTTGCTCCCTCTCACCGGCGGCCATGCGCCGCATTTCTGCCGGTATGAGGATTTCCCCGGCGAGACGCTCGGCGCGTTCGGTGTTGAGCAGGTTTTCCAGATCCATGCCCAGACCGCGCCAATGCTGCTTGTTGGCGACAATCGCTGCCGCACGACCGGTGCTGTGGGTGATCGAACCGCAGATATGTGCCGGCCACACCGGCGCGCGATCTTCGCCGATCGCCGGGACCACTGTAGTGCCTTCCAATTGCTGTAACGCCGCGCGGGCACAGATGCGCCCGGCGAGAAACTCCGCCTGGCGCTTGGCCACCGAGCGTTGAATGCTTGGCGGTGGCTCGATAGCGCTGCGCCGGAAATCATCGCCGAGCAGTTGTGACGGATCGAAGTGAGTGCTGAGCAGCACGGTGTCAGGCAACACCGTCGGCATTGGCCAGTGGGTATCGAGCGGGGTGCAGCAAGCGGGCAGGGCGGGGGTAGGATTCATGGCAGGCATTTTGCCGTTTGGCAGTCAAACTGGGTAGAGGCACTGATCGTTCCGATCCTCTGTGTGGGAACACCTCAATGGACGCTATGCGTCCGCTTTGGGACGCAGAGCGTCCCGGGCTGCATCCCCACGCGGAGCGTGGGAACGATCAGGTGCGGGCGGGTCAGCTGAAGATCTTCTGGAAGAACGCTTTCATATCCGCCCAGGATTTTTCATCGGCAGCCTTGTTGTAGCCGATATCCGGGCCACCGTGCTCGCCGTGGCTCAAGCGATCGGCATCCGGATTGGTAAAGCCATGCTTGGCACCGTCAAGGCTGACGAATTTATAGTCTGCACCGGCCTTGTCCATTTCCGCTTTGAAGGCGCTGACGTTGTCCGGCGTGACCATGCTGTCCAGGGCGCCATGTTCCACCAGAATCTTCGCCTTCACACTGCCGGGTGTGGCCGGGGTCTTGGTCGCCAGTGCACCGTGGAAACTCACCACACCGGCCAGCGGTTCACCCTGGCGCGCCGCATTCAGCACCACGCCACCGCCGAAGCAGTAACCAATGGCCGCGAGTTTGTTCGCGTCGGTCTGCGGTTGTTTCTTCAGCAGGTTCAGTCCGGCCTCGAAACGTTTGCTGGAGGCCGCCGCATCCTGAGTTGCCGCCTGCATGAACGCCATGGCGTCTTTCGGGTGCTCGGTGTTCTTGCCCTCGCCGTACATATCAATCGCCAGCGCGCTATATCCCAGCTCAGCCAGGTCCCGCGCGCGGCGCTTGGCGTACTCGTTCAAGCCCCACCACTCATGCACCACGACAATCCCCGGGCGTTTGCCTTTGATGGCGTCGTCGTAGGCGTAGTAGCCAATCAGCTGTGTGCCGTCGGCACTTTGATAGGGGATTTCTGCGGTCTTGATCGCAGCCTGAGTGAGGCTGCTGACAGCGAGGAACGTGAGGGCGAGGAACAGGCGCATATCGGTCTCCTTGGCGAAAAGTGCTCAGAACAGCCTAGTCGATTTGGTTCAGGTCAGGTTCAGATAGCGTTCAGGGGCGGTACAGGGGAGGGTCAGTAACCTTGCGCCATACCCAAACAGCACTGTGAAAGAGGAAATCCCATGACTCGTTTTAATAAACTGCTGCTGGCATTGACCGTAATGAGCGCCAGCGTCGCGGCCCAGGCCGACACCACTTCGAACTTCGCCGGCCTGACCTTCGGCCAGACCAGTGACAAGATCGACAAATCCCATGCTCTGAACAACAACCTCGATCACCCTAACGCCACCGGCGCGATCGACGGCAACAACACTTACGGCGTACGCCTCGGCCAGCAAAACTCGCAGGGCCGCTACTACGCGACTTACGACAACGTGTCCGGCTCGCACAATGGCATTAAACTGCGCCAGGAAAACCTGCTGGGCAGCTACGATCTGTTCTACCCGGTGGGCAGCAGCACCAAATTGTTCGGCGGTGCAACGGCGGGTTTGACCAAGTTGACCCAGGAGTCGCCAGGCTATAGCCGCGACAGTGACATCGGTTACGCGGTCGGCGGCCAGTTCGGTGTGATGCAGCAAGTTTCGCAAAACACTTCGGTGGAACTCGGTTACCGTTACCTGCGCAGCAATGCCAGCACCGAGATGAGCGAACGCGGTGGCAGCAAGCAAGGCTCGCTGGACCTGACCAGTAGCGCGCAGACTTACCTGTCGGCCAACTACTTTTTCTAAAGTGTTGCCGCCAGGCTAAATGTGGGAGCGAGCTTGCTCGCGAAGGCGATGTGTCAGTCGACATCTTCATTGACTGATCCACCGATTTCGCGAGCAGGCTCGCTCCCACAGGTGTGTTTTTGGAGATTCTGATTTGCCCGGGAGAGCGATATGAAACTGTTGGTCGTCGAAGATGAAGCGCTGTTGCGCCATCACCTGCAAACCCGTCTGACGGAGAGCGGCCACGTGGTCGAGTCCGTGGCCAATGCCGAGGAGGCGTTGTACCAGACCGGACAGTTCAACTTTGACCTGGCGGTGATCGATCTCGGTCTGCCGGGCATGGGCGGTCTCGACCTGATCCGGCAGTTGCGCTCAGGCGGCAAGACCTTCCCGATCCTGATCCTCACCGCACGCGGCAACTGGCAGGACAAGGTCGAAGGCCTTGCTGCCGGCGCCGACGACTACGTGGTCAAACCCTTCCAGTTCGAAGAACTCGATGCTCGCCTGAATGCCTTGCTGCGCCGCTCCAGCGGTTTTACCCAGTCGACCATCGTCGCCGGCCCGCTGTTGCTCGACCTCAATCGCAAGCAGGCGACCCTCGACGAGCAACCGCTGGCGCTGACCGCGTACGAGTACCGCATCCTCGAATACCTCATGCGCCATCACCAGCAAGTGGTGCCCAAGGATCGCCTGATGGAGCAACTCTATCCGGACGACGACGAGCGCGATCCTAACGTCATCGAAGTGCTGGTCGGCCGCTTGCGCCGCAAACTCGAAGGCCCGGCCGGGTTCAAGCCGATCGACACCGTGCGCGGCCTCGGCTACCTGTTCAATGAGCGCTGCACTTGATTCGTTCTTTACGCGTTCGACTGATGCTCGCCGCCACCACGTTGGCGGTGTTGTTCATGCTCGCCTTGCTGCCGGCCATGCAGGGCGCATTCAGCCTCGCATTGCAGGACTCGATCGAGCAGCGCCTGGCTTCGGACGTCACCACGCTGATCTCGGCTGCGCGCATTGAAAGCGGCAAACTGGTCATGCCTTCGCAGTTGCCGGATGAGCGTTTCAACCTCACCGACTTCCGGCTGCTCGGCTATATCTACGACCGTGAGGGACATCTGGTCTGGCGCTCGAAAGCCACTCAAGAGGAACAGATCAACTACAAGCCGCGTTACGACGGCCTCGGTAACGAGTTCGCGCGAATTCGTGAGGCCAGCGGTCAGGAGTTCTTCGTCTACGACGTTGAAGTGAAACTCCTTGGCGGTAAAAGTGCGGCGTTCAGCATCGTCGCCCTGCAACCAGTGCGCGAGTACGAAACTACCCTTGAAGGCTTGCGTGAAAATCTTTATCTGGGCTTCGGCGCAGCGTTGCTCGTTTTGCTGGCGCTGTTGTGGATCGGCTTGACCTGGGGCCTCAAGGCCTTGCGTCAACTCAGTCAGGAGCTGGATGAGATCGAGGGCGGCACGCGTGAAAGTCTCACTGAGCAACACCCGCGCGAGCTGTTGCGTCTGACGGGCTCGCTGAACCGATTGCTGCTGAGCGAGCGGCAGCAGCGCAGTCGTTATCGCGATTCTCTGGATGATTTGGCGCACAGTCTGAAAACGCCGTTGGCGGTGTTGCAGGGGGTCAGTGAGGACATGGCGCAACGGCCCAAGGATCTGGATCAGGCCTGGGTGCTGCAGAGCCAGATCGAGCGTATGAGTCAGCAGATCAGTTATCAGTTGCAGCGGGCGAGTTTGCGTAAAAGCGGTCTGGTGCGGCATCAGGTGCGCTTGCAACCGGTGCTTAAAAGTCTGTGCGATACGTTGGACAAGGTGTATCGCGACAAGCAGGTGCGGGTGGTGTTTGATTTGCCCGAGCATTGTTATGTGCCGATCGAGCAGGGTGCCTTGTTGGAAATGATGGGGAATTTGCTGGAGAACGCGTATCGGCTGTGTCTGGGTGAGGTGCGTATCAGTGTGCGTGAGAGCCTGGCCGGGATTGACTTGTGTGTCGAGGATGATGGGCCGGGGGTGCCGCCGGATCAGCGGGCGCGGATTCTGGAGCGTGGGGAGCGGTTGGATCGGCAGCATCCGGGGCAGGGGATCGGGTTGGCTGTGGTCAAGGATATTATCGAGAGCTACAACGCGAAGTTGATGTTGGGGGATTCGCCGATGGGGGGGGCGGCGTTTCGGATTCATTTTCCTGCGGTTTGAGGGGGGGGCTGGGGTTTGGGGGGCATATCCGTTGCTGCGGTAACGGCTTCCTATGGTTCCGCCCTTACGGCGGGTCACTTTTTCCAGACGCCGAAAAAGTAACCAAAAAGGCTTTACCCTGACGTACGGCCCTCGCTGTGGCTCGGGTTCCTTCGCTGCGGGATCGATCCGGGGGTCATCGCCTCCGGTTTGCTTCGCTGCACCTCCTCTCGATGTGTTTGGCTGCGCCAAACGGTCGCTGCGCTCCCACCCCGGATCAATCCCTCCGCTCAGCCTTCCGACGGGCGCTGAAGATCAAGAGCGGTACTCGAGCTAACGCTCATTGTGTTGAGTGGTGAAGATCAAGAGCGGTACTCGAGCTAACGCTCATTGTGTTGAGTGGTGAAGATCAGGAGCGGTACTTGAGCTAACGCTCATTGTGTTGATTGGTGAAGGTCAAGAGCGGTACTTGAGCTAACGCTCATTGTGTTGATTGGTGAAGGTCAAGAGCGGTACTTGAGCTAACGCTCATTGTGTTGATTGGTGAAGGTCAAGA
>NZ_JBIUVJ010000054.1:7086-27604 GCF_044742875.1 Pseudomonas sp. NPDC087817 | reverse complement strand
AGAGCGGTACTTGAACTAGCGCTTATTGTGTTGAGTGGTGAAGGTCAAAAGCGGTACTTGAGCTAGCGTTCATTATGTTGAGTGGTGAGAAGCGTGTGGTCGGCTTTGGTTTTGTGTCGGGTTTGCCCCTCACCCCAGCCCTCTCCCCAAGGAGAGGGCGCCGATTTGTGAGCCTTTCGAATCCGAGTTCGACTCGGTATTTCAAGTCGGTGTACCTCTCCCAAACACCTCGATCAGTCCCCTCTCCCTCCGGGAGAGGGCTAGGGTGAGGGGCTCTTGATTTGGCTGTTGATCTGGCTTTTGATCTGGCTTTTGATCTGGCTGTTGATCCTGCTCTTGATCTTCAGCCCCATCGGCAGGCCGAGCGGAGGTGTTCATCCGGGGTAGGCGCGCAGCGCCGTTTGGCGAAGCCAAACACATCGAGAGGAGGTGCAGCGAAGCAAACCGGAGGCGATGCCCCCGGATGGACACCGTAGCGAGGGAACACTGAGCCTAAGCGAAGTGCCGTACGTCAGGGAGCAGCCCTTTTGGTTACTTTTGGGGCGTTTGCCAAAAGTGACCCGCCGTAAGGGCGGAACCCTAATCAGCAACACCCGCAGCAACGGATATGCCCACAAACCCCAGAACCCCAACCCCCAGAAATCCCAGACAAACAAACCCACCTCCGAAATCCACGGTATTTCAGAAGGCGAGATCTCGAAGACACCTCACTGCTCCTGCGCCCGATAAGCCCCCGGCGTCACCCCCGTCCACTTCTTGAAAGCCCGATGAAACGCCGACGGCTCGGAAAACCCCAACTGCTCGGCAATCTGTTGCAACGACAGATCCGCCCGCCCCAGATGATAAATGGCGATATCCCGCCGCAACTGATCTTTCAACTCCTGAAAACTGCTGCCTTCCTCGCGCAAATGCCGACGCAGTGTTTGTGGACTGATGTGCAGGTGCGCCGCCACGGCTTCCAGATCCGGCCAACGATTAGTGTCCCTGCTGAGCAAACGACGCAGGCGGCTGCTGAGACTGTCGCCGCCGTCGGGGCGCGAGAGCAGGTCGGCGGGAGAGCGCTCAAGGAAATGCTTGAGCGTGCGTTCGTCCTGCAACAACGGCATGTGCAGGTAACGGCTGTGAAACAGCAGACTGCTTTGATCCGCTGAAAACACCAACGGGCAGGGAAACAACAGATCGTATTCAGCGCCGTGCGCAGGTTTCGCGTAGCTGAACGTCGCCTGCTCCAGGCGGATGCGCTGGCCGATCAGCCAACTGCCGAGGCGATGCCAGATCACCAGCAGGCTTTCGGTGAGGAAGTGATCCGGGTCCCACAACTGTGAATCGTCGAGGCTCAGGCGCACCCATTCGTCTTCGCGGCTCAGGGTCAGGCGCGGGGCGTCGGGGAATAGGCTATAAAACAATAAGCCGCGTTGCAGGGCTTTTTCCAGATTGCGGCAATGAATCGAGGCGTGGCACATCATGGCGAAGCTGCCGGGTTTGCTCGGTGCCTTGCCGAAGCCCAGGTATTCGTCGTCCAGTGCCAGCCACAGGCTCTGGATCAACTGGGTGAACTGCTCCGGGGCGATGCGCGCACGGGGCTCGTCGAGCAATTCAGGGCTGATCCCCAGTTCCAGCAGCAGGCCCGAATAATCGAATCCGAGGCGGCGCGCACCACCGAGGGCGGCACGGGCGAAATGACTGGCGATGGTGCGTTCGCGCATAAGCGACAAATCCTTCCTCTGGCGCCGGATGGTAGCTGGGGGTGAACCTGGCAACAAGGCGGATTTCCGCCAAATTGTAGGACGAGATCGGGCGAGTTGGCGGAAATCCGCCACACTGGATTAACCAGACGGTGACAAAAACGACCCTGTAATCCCTGATATCAAAAGGATTGCTACGAAACGCACCAAAGTGGCACGACGTTTGCGATAAGAGCGACAGAAGCGTGCGTTGATCCGGCAGGAAAAAGCGTCGCTCGACACAACAAATCCCTCCAGTGCAGGAGGGTTCGCAATTCAGGTTTCGCGGTCAGCAGATGGATGCTGCCACGCGGGACGCTTGAGGAATCTTGCAATGACGACTCGTCAGCCACTGTACAAATCCCTGTATTTCCAGGTGATCGTCGCAATTTGTATCGGTATCGCGCTCGGTCACTACTACCCGCAATTCGGCGTGGCGGTAAAACCGCTGGGTGACGGGTTCATCAAACTGATCAAAATGATCATCGCTCCGATCATCTTCTGCACCGTGGTCAGCGGCATCGCCGGTATGCAGAGCATGAAGTCGGTCGGCAAGACCGGTGGTTACGCACTCCTTTACTTCGAAATCGTTTCGACCATCGCCCTGTTGGTCGGTCTGGTCGTGGTCAACGTCGTGCAGCCGGGCAACGGCATGCACATCGACGTGGCCACCCTCGATGCTTCGAAAGTCGCTTCTTATGTAGCAGCCGGTGCTGACCAGAGCGTTGTCGGCTTCCTGCTCAACGTGATCCCGACCACCATCGTCGGCGCGTTCGCTACCGGTGACATCCTGCAAGTGCTGATGTTCTCGGTGATCTTCGGTTTCGCCCTGCATCGCCTGGGCGACTATGGCCGTCCGATCCTCGACTTCATCGATCGCTTCGCTCACGTGATGTTCAACATCATCAACATGATCATGAAGCTCGCGCCAATCGGTGCCTTCGGTGCGATGGCATTCACCATCGGTGCCTACGGTGTCGGCTCGCTGGTGCAGTTGGGTCAGTTGATGATCTGCTTCTACATCACTTGCCTGGCGTTCATTCTGATCGTGCTCGGCGGTATCGCGCGCATGCACGGTTTCAGCGTGCTGAAGATGATCCGCTACATCCGTGAAGAGCTGCTGATCGTACTCGGCACCTCGTCGTCGGAATCGGTACTGCCACGCATGCTGATCAAGATGGAGCGTCTGGGCGCGAAGAAATCGGTCGTGGGTCTGGTGATCCCGACGGGCTACTCGTTCAACCTCGACGGTACTGCGATCTACCTGACCATGGCGGCGGTGTTCATTGCTCAGGCAACTGACACGCACATGGACATCACCCATCAGATCACTCTGTTGGTGGTGTTGCTGCTGTCCTCCAAAGGCGCTGCCGGTGTGACCGGTTCGGGCTTCATCGTGCTGGCGGCCACGCTGTCGGCGGTGGGTCACCTGCCGGTGGCCGGTCTGGCGCTGATCCTCGGTATCGACCGCTTCATGTCCGAAGCACGCGCACTGACCAACCTGGTGGGTAACGCTGTTGCGACCATCGTGGTTGCCAAGTGGGTGAAAGAGCTGGACACCGATACCCTGCAAGCCGAGCTGGCTTCGGGTGGTCGGGGTATCGCTGATACCCGTCCTGAAGACGACCTGGGTGTGGC
The DNA here is from genome assembly GCF_044742875.1 of Pseudomonas sp. NPDC087817. NCBI lineage: Bacteria > Pseudomonadati > Pseudomonadota > Gammaproteobacteria > Pseudomonadales > Pseudomonadaceae > Pseudomonas > Pseudomonas sp. NPDC087817. The sequence continues at coordinate 24,242 of NZ_JBIUVJ010000054.1, read as the reverse complement.
TGAAGGCCCGACGCCGAGCAACGTCAAGTAAGTAAAAAACCGGCATCACTGCGATGCCGGATTGTGAAGAGCCCTTGTGGTGAGGGGATTTATCCCCGATGAATTGCGCAGCGGCCCCTTCTTTGACTGAAAAGAAGGGAATACTGCGCAGTCCATCGGGGATGAATCCCCTCGCCACAGGGGTTTTTTCTTGCCTGCTGTTTGAGCGTAACGGTCACACTCGCTGACATTTCCGGTGATTGCCGTACGCGGTATCGCTGCCTAGGCTGAGTGCATCGCCCAAGGAGTTCGCCCATGTCTGCACCGCTGGCCTCACTGAAAATCCTCGACTTCTCGACGCTGCTGCCGGGGCCGTTCGCCTCGCTGTTGCTGGCGGACATGGGCGCCGAAGTGTTGCGGATCGAGTCGCCGACCCGTCTGGATCTGCTGCGGGTGTTGCCGCCTCACGATCAGGGCATGTCGGCTAGCCACGCCTATCTCAATCGCAACAAACGCAGCCTCGCACTGGATCTGAAACAGCCCGAGGCACTGGAGGTGGTCAAGCAACTGCTGGCCGACTACGACATCGTCCTCGAGCAGTTTCGCCCCGGCGTGATGGAGCGTCTGGGCCTGGGTTATGAGGCGCTGAAGGCGATCAACCCGAAGCTGATCTACGTGTCGATCACCGGGTACGGCCAGACCGGGCCGTACAAGGATCGCGCCGGGCATGACATCAATTATCTGGCGCTGGCGGGGTTATCGAGTTACACCGGCCGCGCCGACAGCGGGCCGTTGCCGCTGGGCATGCAGGTGGCGGATATTGCCGGTGGTTCGCTGCACGGGGTGATCGGTTTGCTGGCGGCGGTGATTGCCCGCCAGCACACCGGGCAGGGCACGCACCTGGACGTGAGCATGACCGACTGCGCGTTCAGCCTGAACGCCATGGCCGGTGCCGGGTATCTGGCTTGCGGCGAGTCGCCGGGTCGGGAAGATCAGATGCTCAACGGGGGCAGCTTTTACGACTACTACCGCTCTCGCGACGGGCGCTGGATGTCGGTAGGCAGTCTCGAGCCTGGGTTCATGCAGCAATTGTGCACGGCGCTGGGTCGCCCGGAGTTGGCGGCGCAAGGCTTGTCGCCCAAGCCTGAGCAGCAGCGGGCGTTGAAATACGCGCTGACGGTCGAATTCGAAAAACATGACTTTGCCGAACTGTGCGAGTTGTTTGCCGGGATCGATGCGTGTGTCGAGCCAGTATTGAATCTGGGGGAGGCGGTGCGCCATCCACAGTTACAGGCTCGGGAACTGGTGACCCAGGTGCCGCGCGGGGATGGCACGACCCAGGCGCAAATGGCGTGTCCGTTGAAGTTTTCCGAGGCGTTGCCGGCGCCACGGCATGTTGGCGCGGGGTTGGGGCAGCATACGGATCAAGTGTTGGGGGAGTTGGGGTTCAGTCCCGAGCGGATTGCCGAGCTGCGTGCATCCAAGGTGATTCTTTAGCGTCTGTGTTGGCCCTATCGCTGGCAAGCCAGCTCCCACAGGTTTTGTGTCGGACATGGTTTATGTGGCCACCTCGGACACTGTGGGAGCTGGCTTGCCAGCGATGGGGCCAGTCAGGTCACTGCAAAACTGACTATTCCACGCGCATCTCACCACTGAACACCAAAGTGCTCCGACACCGCCGGCACAAATACCGCCGCCCCTGCCGCACCAGGCTATGGCGCTGCGCCGAAAACGGAAAATCACTGTCGGCACACGGGCACTTATAGATATAGCGGGTCACGCTGCGGCGTTTGATTGCATACGTGTGGCAGCGATCCGGCGGCAGTTCGTAGACGCCACGCATGATCAGTTGCCACTCCTCGCCATGGGGCTGGATGCGGTCGCCGAACAGTTGATGGGCGATCAGGTGCGCGACTTCGTGGGCCACGGTCTGTTTGAGGAAGTGTTCGGTGTTTTCCCGGTACAACTGCGGGTTGAAGCGCAGCAGGTTCTCGTGCAGATGCGCGACCCCGGCTTTTTGCCCGCGCAGCTTGAGGCTCACCACGGGGCGTTGGAAATGACGTTTGAAAAAGGATTCAGCGAGTTGGTAACAGTCTTCGACGCGGGTATTGAGTTGCTCGGGCATGCTTGATGGATCTCCAGAGGCGTCGAGTATGCCGCAACCCTGTGGACTTGCGAATCGCCGAACTGCCGAATGGTCATCAGCGAGACGAGAAGGCCGCCTTGCGGCGGCCTGTATTGGCAGATCTTGTTTTTCTCGGAGAGTCATTGCGTCAGTTGGTGTACACGGGGCCCACGCCCAGGCCCCAGACGATCACGGTGAACGCCATGATGGCCACCAGCACCACCAGACCCACCGCCAGCACCGAGCTGGAAAACAGAAAACCTTCGTCCGACGGAATATTCATGAAGGTCGGCAGCCCCACATACAGCAGATACACCGTGTAGCAGATGGCCGCCGTGCCGACGATCATCCCCAGCCACATATGCGGATACAGCGCCGCCAGCCCGCCGACAAACAACGGTGTCGCGGTGTAGGTGGCAAACGCCACGCAACGGGCCAGACTCGGGTTGGCGTCGTAGGTGCGGGCCATCCAGTGCACAAACGCGCCCATCACCGCGACCCCGCCGAGCATCGCCAGATACGACATGACCGTCATCCAGATGGCGCTTTCGACCGTGAGCATGACCGGCGCGCGATTGCCGATCACCCAACCGACCTGCGTGGTGCCGATGAACGCCGAGACAGCGGGGATCGCCGCCAGAATCAGCGTGTGTGTCAGGTACATGTGGCTGATGCTTTCCTCTTGGTCGCCACGGATTTCCTTCCATTCCTGATCGGGGTGGGTAAAAAGTCCCACTACGTGATGGATCATGCCAGTCACTCCTCTTGTTATTGCCATCGCCCCCCAACGGAGCGCCTACGGGCCAATGAGGCCGAGCAAATTCAGGTCTTCAGATGTGTGCGACCTTATGTCGCAGTATAGAAAGGACTTAACCGCACAGGGACTAGGGGCTTAGAGCAAATCGCGCTGTAAACAGGGGGCTTAATCGCCGCAGGCTCTTGGTATCAACTCTTGGTTATCCTGGAAATATATTTGTGGTGAGGGGATTCATCCCCGATGGGGTGCGAAGCAGCCCCAAAACCTCAGAACTCTATTTTCCCGATACTTCGCGGTGGATGGCTTGACGACTGCTGCGCAGCCGATCGGGGATGAATCCCCTCGCCACAGAGGGCAATGCAGACCTCGGAAGAATGGGACAGACCCACGGCCCTTCGCCCCCACGACGTTTTTGCGTAAAATGCCGGCCCTTCGTCACACCTCACGGATTTCGCGTCATGGGCACTCTTACGGTCAACCAGAACAAACTGCAAAAGCGCCTGCGCCGCCTGGCCGGGGAAGCGGTCGCCGACTTCAACATGATCGAAGACGGCGACAAGGTCATGGTCTGCCTGTCCGGGGGCAAGGACAGCTACACTATGCTCGACGTGCTGATGCACCTGCAGAAGGTTGCACCGATCAAGTTCGAGATCGTCGCGGTGAACATGGACCAGAAACAGCCGGGCTTCCCCGAGCACGTGCTGCCGGCCTACCTCAAAGAGCTGGGCATCGAGTACCACATCGTCGAGAAAGATACTTACTCGGTGGTCAAAGAGCTGATCCCCGAAGGCAAGACCACCTGTTCGCTGTGCTCGCGCCTGCGTCGTGGCACGCTGTATACCTTTGCCGACGAAATCGGCGCGACCAAAATGGCCCTCGGTCATCATCGCGACGACATCGTCGAGACGTTCTTCCTCAACATGTTCTTCAACGGCACCCTCAAGGCGATGCCGCCGAAGCTGCGCGCCGATGACGGCCGCAACGTGGTGATCCGTCCGCTGGCGTACTGCAACGAGAAGGACATCCAGGCCTACTCGGACCTCAAGGAATTCCCGATCATCCCGTGCAACCTCTGCGGCTCGCAGGAAAACCTGCAGCGTCAGGTGGTCAAGGAAATGCTTCAGGACTGGGACCGCAAGACCCCGGGGCGAACTGAAAGCATCTTCCGCAGTCTGCAGAATGTGGTGCCGTCGCAACTGGCCGACCGCAACCTGTTCGACTTCACCAGCCTGAAGATCGATGAGACGGCGGCTTCGCGCTTCGTCAATGTCGTAAACCTTTAAACACAAACTGTAGGAGTGAGTCCTGTGGTGAGGGGATTTAGCGAAACGTCGCACCGCCCCGATGGACTGCGCAGCAGGCCCAAGCTCTTCTGGGGGCGCTTCGCGCCCCATCGGGGATAAATCCCCTCACCACAGGGCTCACTCCTACATTGGATTTTCGTTTCATTTCCCAGGAGAGGGCATGCGCGATTACAAGTGGCTGCACGAATACTGTCTGAACCGCTTTGGTTCGGCGGCTGAACTGGAAGCCCATCTGCCCGTTCCCAAGACCCCGGCGCAATTGCGCAAAATCAGCGACGATCGCTACCTCTCGACCATGGCCCTGCGCGTGTTTCGTGCCGGGCTCAAGCACAGTCTGGTGGATGCCAAATGGCCGGCCTTCGAAGAAGTGTTCTTCAAGTTCGACCCGGAAAAAGTCGTGCTGATGAGTGCCGAACATCTTGAACGGCTGATGCAGGATGCACGGATCATCCGTCACCTGGGCAAGCTCAAGAGCGTGCCGCGCAATGCGCAGTTCATTCTGGATGTCGAGAAAGACAAGGGCAGCTTCGGCGCGCTGATCGCCGACTGGCCGGTGACCGACATTGTCGGTCTGTGGACCTACCTGAAAAAACACGGCCATCAACTGGGCGGACTATCGGCCCCACGGTTTTTGCGCATGGTCGGCAAGGATACATTTGTGCCGAGCTACGACGTGGTCGCGGCGCTGAATGCGCAGAAGATCGTCGACAAGGTGCCGACCAGTCTGCGCGATCTGGCGATTGTGCAGGATGCATTCAACCAGTGGCATGAACAGAGCGGCGGGCGGGCGATGAGCCAGATTTCAATGATGCTCGCGTACACCGTGAATCATTAAGACCGCGTCGCCCCAATCGCTGGCAAGCCAGCTCCCACAGTTTTTGTATTGATCACATTATTGTGTTTCAACACAGATCCTGTGGGAGCTGGCTTGCCAGCGATGGCGTCGGCTTAGGCGACGCTGATCTCGCCCTCGCCAGCCAGTTTGCGATTCAACTGATACCGCCACCGCACATACAGCAGCGCCGAGCAGAACACCGCCAGGCTCGCGACCATCTCCAGCACACCAAACCACTGCCGGTTCGGGTCATACGCCGCCAGTGCGCCTTTGATGAAATACAGATTCACCACAAAACACATCCACGAATGCCCACGGGCGCTGCCCATGATCATCGCCGGGGCGAGGACCAGCCAAGGGATCAGCTCGACCAGCAGAATCACCCACGGTCGGGCGCCATGCAGGTCGGCGAATACCAGATAGTAGGCGGCGAGCAGCCCGGCCAACGCAAAAAAGCTCAGTAGGCTGATCACCCGCATCGCCTTCACTCGAGGCTCAAGCCACTCGATGGAGGGCAGGATTTTCGGCTTCTTCGCCACCGTCAGCCCTCCAGTTTCTGCGCAGTCTTGGCCAGACGCAGGCCCAGCGCCCGGCACAGTGCGACTTCGTGCTGATCGAGGCCACTTTTACCATCCGCCCCAGCGTGATGGCTGGCGCCGTACGGTGTGCCGCCGCCCTGGGTTTCCAAGAGCGCCGATTCGCTGTAGGGCAGGCCGGTGATGAGCATGCCGTGGTGCAGCAACGGCAGCATCATCGACAGCAGCGTGGTTTCCTGGCCGCCATGCAGGCTGGCGGTGGAGGTGAACACGCCGGCCGGTTTGCCGACGAGGGCGCCGGTCAGCCAGAGGTTGCTGGTGCCATCGAGGAAGTATTTGAGCGGTGCAGCCATGTTGCCGAACCGGGTCGGACTGCCGAGGGCCAGACCGGCGCAGTTCTTCAGGTCATCGAGGGTCGCGTAGAGCGCGCCTTCGTCCGGGATGTCCGGGGCCACGGCTTCGCACTCGGTGGAGATCGCCGGCACGGTGCGCAAACGCGCTTCGAGGCCGGCCTGCTCGACACCCCGGGCGATTTGCCGGGCCATCTCGTTGGTCGAGCCGCTGCGGCTGTAATACAGAATCAGAATGTACGGCGCACTCACGGCAGCAACTCCAGGATCTGCTCCGGTGGACGGCCGATGACGGCTTTGTCGCCGACTTCCAGAATCGGTCGTTCCATCAGCTTGGGATGGGCCGCGATCGCTTCGATCAATTGTTTCTCGGTGAGACTGGCGTCGGCCAGGTTCAGGGTTTTGTATTCATCTTCCCCGGTGCGCAGCAGTTGCCGTGCGCTGATCCCGAGCTTGCCGAGCAGGGCCTTGATCTGTGCGGCGTCCAGCGGCGTTTCGAGATAGCGCACGACGTTCGGAGTCAGGCCGCGGGCTTCAAGCAGTTCCAGCGCGCCGCGGGATTTCGAGCAGCGCGGATTGTGATAAAGCGTCAGATCGGTCATGGCGGGTCGCTTCTGGCGTAAAGTGGCGGCTATTCTAACTGTGCAACGCGCAATCCAGAACCTCGGGAGGCGATGGGTCGCAGGCGTATTCAAATTTTCACAAGGAACAGGACATGACACGGCGATTGGCAGCGGCATTGACGATAATCGGGGCGTTGATGCTGGGGGGCTGCGGCAATGACTATGGTATCGACCAGAACGGTCAGAAAGTGGCGTCCGAGCGCCTCGACAAACAATGGGTGGTGATCAACTACTGGGCTGAATGGTGTGGCCCGTGCCGCACGGAAATCCCTGAACTCAACCATTTGGCGGATGAACTCAAGAGCAAGAATGTCGGTGTATTCGGGGTCAACTTCGACAACGTGCAGGGTGTAGAACTGAAAGACGCCAGTGAAAAACTCGGCATCAAGTTCACTGTACTGGCGCAGGATCCGGCGGAGTTGTTCGACTTGCCGCGCAGTGAGGCCTTGCCGGTGACTTACATCATCGACAACAAGGGCAAGGTGCGGGAGCAGTTGCTGGGGGAGCAGACAGCAGCGGGAGTGATGGCCAGGCTTGAGGCGTTGCAGGCGACCCAATAATGGCTTTTTGTGGCGAGGGAGCTTGCTCCCGCTGGGCTGCGAAGCAGCCCCAAACCCGGCCGCCGCAGTGCAACAGGTAAATTGCGGTAACCGATTTACGACTGCTGCGCAGCCGAGCGGGAGCAAGCTCCCTCGCCACAGGTAATCTTCAGCGGATCGAGGATATGAGGTTCAACCCTCTTCCAGCCACCAGCGCAGCGGCTTGCCTTGCGCCGGCCAGAAGCGCATCTGTTCGATCGGCGAAATATCCCAGCGCTCGACCTGCTCCAGTGCCTGAAGGAAGCGTTGTTCCTGCTCCATCAGTGCCGGCGCGCACAGTTTGCGGGTCTTGCCGATCTTGCCGAAGCTCAGCTTGTCGCCATCGAGGGTGTACGGCGCGAACCAATGGTTGCAGCCGCCGTTGCCGTAGGCGCGGCCATCATCGCCGAGGGTCACGGTCAGATGGCTGTAATCCATCAATGGCCGTTCGCCGATCCACTCCAGAATGTAGCTGCGGTTCTGGTGCAGTTGCACAGGCTCCGCGGCGCAGCCCGCCAGACCAACACCGACCAGAGCGGTCAGGGCAAGGCGTTTCATCACGCAGGCTCCTGGCAGTTCGGGCACAGATGTTTCTCGCCAACGGCTTTCCAGCCCAACTCGGCAATGCGCGCCGTGGCGGCCGGTTTTTCTGCGGTTTTGCCCAGCTTGGCGTCTACTGCGAACTCGAAGCTCAGCTCTTTGGCGCAGCTGTCGCAGTTGACCTGCCAGGTGTGAATCGCCAGTTCGCCGAACACCGGGCCCGTGGTCATTGCGGTCCATTGGCCTGGCGGATTGATCAGGTGGCGGACGGTTTCGACGGTCAGGCGCATGGACAAGTCCTTGCTGCCTTTAAGGGTGACCAGCAGGGCGTCACCGATGCGGATCGAGCCACCGTTGCCGGTGACCTGATAGCGGCCCGGTACAAGGGCGCGGCATTCGGTGAGGGTGTGTTGCGGGTTCATCAGGTTGTAGCGGAAATCGTGTTCGACCATGGGTCCTCCAAATATGCGCGACATGCTAGCACGGGCCACGTTGCAAATTGACGTGCGCTTGCGACCTTCGATCAGGTTCAAATCGACCTTGGCCCATGGCAAACTGCCGCCCTCGACTCTGAAGGAACGGAACATGGCGCTGATCGAATGTTATGAATGTAAGCGCAGCATCAGCTCGCAAGCCTCGGCGTGCATTCATTGCGGGGCGCCGATGGCGCAACAACAGGCCGACGCGCAGAGCGCCGGGGCACCGGCTAAGCCTGCGACGATTTCTTTCGGCAGTCTGCCGCGCAACAGGACTGTGGCCGAGGCTGCTGTCATCGCGCCTGAAAGTCCAGAGCCGTTACCGAACATCATGCCGGCAGCGGCGGGGCAACGGCGTCAGCAACCGGCCGCGCAAGCAGCCGTGACGCATATCAATGAGGACGGCAGCCGCCCGGTGGAAGGCTGGCTGAAGATCATGGTGTTCCTGTTGCCGATGGTGTTTGTCTGGTTCCTGCTGCGCAGTGGTCACTCGGCAAAACAACGCCTGTTCGGTTTTGGCTGGCTGGCGTTGCTGATTCTGGCGTCCTCCCTTAAGTAAGCGCTAAAGCGCTTAACCCTCGACCTGGTTCTGCGGTGCCCCCGCAACCCAGGTCGCGATATTGTCCAGGGTCGTCGCAGCAATCGCGCCCAGCGCCTCGCGTGTCAGAAACGCCTGATGCGCGGTGATGATCACATTCGGAAAGGTCAGCAAGCGCGCCAGCACGTCGTCCTGCAACGGCAGGTCGGAACGGTCCTCGAAAAACAGCTGCGCCTCTTCCTCATACACATCCAGACCCAGATAACCCAGTTGCCCGTCCTTCAAGGCATCGATCAGCGCCGGGGTGTCCACCAGACCGCCGCGACCGGTGTTGATGAGCATCGCCCCCGCCTGCATGTGCGCCAGTGAGTCGCGGTTGATCAGGTGTTTGCTCTGCTCGTTGAGCGGGCAGTGCAGGCTGATGATTCGCGACTGCGCGAGCAACTCCGGCAGGCTCAGATAACGGGCACCCAAGGCCAGCACCTGAGGATTCGGGTACGGGTCGTACGCGAGCAGTTCACAACCGAAACCGTGCATGATTTTCGCGAAGGTGGCGCCGATCTGCCCGGTGCCGACGATGCCGACCGTCTTGCCGACCAGATCGAAACCGGTCAGGCCATGCAGACTGAAATCGCCTTCACGGGTGCGGTTGTAGGCGCGGTGCAAGCGCCGGTTGAGGGCGAGGATCAGGGCCACGGCATGCTCGGCCACCGCATGCGGCGAGTAGGCCGGGACACGCACGACGTCAAGGCCCAGGCGTTTCGCCGCGGCCAGATCGACATGGTTGTAACCGGCCGAGCGCAGGGCGATCAGGCGTGTGCCGCCGGCCGCCAGACGCTCCAGCACGGCGGCGCTGAGGTCGTCGTTGATAAAGGCGCAAACCACTTCGTGATGTTCGGCCAGTGCGGCAGTGTCGAGACTCAGCCGCGCCGGTTGAAAATGCAGTTCGATACCCGCCGGGCAATCGGCACCAAGGAAACTGTCGCGGTCGTAGGTCTGGCTGCTGAAAACGATCGTGCGCATGAAATCCTCCTGGAGCATCGACTCGGGTGGCATAAACCAAGTCAACTTTATCGGTGTTCGCGCTGGCCGGTATTGCGCTGGGTCAGGCGCTGATCTTCGCTTGCGCGGCGAGGCGGTTGATCGCCCGTTCCAGCTCATCCAGCGCCGTCGACGCTTTCGGGTCGTCCTGTTTAAGCAGGGTTTCGCTGCGCTGACAGGCGGCGCGCAATTGCGGGACGCCGCAGTAACGCGTGGCGCCGTGCAGGCGATGTACACGTTCAATCAGGGCATTCTGGTCGTGGCTGTCGCGTGCCGTGCGAATGGCTTCGCGGTCGGCTTCCAGCGAGGCCAGCAGCATCGCCAGCATGTCCGCCGCCAGATCCGCCTTGCCGGCGGCCAGACGCAAACCTTCTTCGTGATCGAGCACCGGCAATTCGTGATTGCCCGCCGCGCTGTCACTGACGCGCTCCGGCGCCTGATTGCGCAGGGCCAGCCCGGTCCATTTCAGCACCACCTGCGCCAGTTGCCGCTCGCTGATCGGTTTGGTCAGGTAGTCGTCCATGCCGCTTTGCAGCAATGCGCGTTTTTCGTTGGCCATGGCATGCGCGGTGAGCGCGACGATCGGCAGGGGTGTGCAATGCCGTTCGCTCTCCCACTGGCGAATGGTTTCGGTGCTTTGACGCCCATCCATGCCGGGCATCTGGACGTCCATCAGCACCAGATCGAAGGATTCGGTCTGCACCGCTTTGACCGCTGCATAACCGCTTTCCACCGCGAGAACCTTGGCGCCCATGTCTTCGAGCAGCGTTTGCACCAGCAACAGATTGGCCGGGTTGTCATCGACACACAGCACCTTTGGTGCGCGACTCGACAATGGTTCGTTCGGCTCGTTGCGTGGTTGGCGCGGGTTGGCCAGATCCGACAGGGCGCGGCGCAATTTACGCGTACAGGCCGGTTTGGCTTGCAGCTGGCTGTGCGGGTTGGGCACCGATAGATGGAACAGTGTCTGTTCGGTGGTCGGGCACAGCACCAGCACTTTGCAGCCGAGGTGTTCGAGGTCCCAGATGTGCTGGTTCAGGCGTTCCGGCAGTATGTCGTTGCTGGTGATGCCGATTACCGCCAGATCGATGGCCTGATCGGTCTGATGCGCGCCAGTGACGCCATTGGTCAGGCTTTCCAGGGTGTTGAACGGCGTGACATTGAGGCCGCAGTCTTCCAGTTGATGCTGCAAGGCCTGACGCGCCAGTTCGTGGTTTTCCAGCACCGCTACACGGCGTCCGAGCAACGGCGCCGAGGGCAGGTCTTCGGCGTCGTCACGGGTTTTCGGCAGGCTCAGGCTGATCCAGAATTCCGAGCCTTCGCCCGGTGTGCTGTCGACGCCGATCTCGCCGCCCATCTGTTCGATCAGGCGCTTGGAAATCACCAGCCCCAGCCCTGTACCGCCGGGCTGACGCGACAGCGAATTGTCGGCCTGACTGAACGCCTGGAACAACGCGCGCACGTCCTGATTCGACAGGCCGATGCCGGTGTCCTGAATACTGATGCGCAGTTGCACGCTGTCTTCGTGTTCTTCTTCGAGCATCGCCCGGGCGACGATGGTGCCTTCGCGGGTGAACTTGATCGCGTTGCTCACCAGGTTGGTGAGAATCTGCTTCAGGCGTAACGGATCACCGACCAGCGACAGCGGCGTATCGCGATAAACCAGGCTGACCAGCTCCAACTGCTTGGCGTGAGCGGCGGGGGCGAGGATGGTCAGGGTGTCCTGCAACAGATCGCGCAGGTTGAACGGAATGTGGTCGAGCACCAGTTTGCCCGCCTCGATTTTCGAGAAGTCGAGGATCTCGTTGATGATCCCGAGCAGGCTGTCAGCGGATTTTTCGATGGTGCCCAGGTAGTCGAGCTGGCGTGGGGTCAGCTCGCTTTTTTGCAGCAGATGCGTGAAGCCGAGAATGCCGTTGAGCGGCGTGCGAATCTCGTGACTCATGTTGGCAAGGAATTCGGATTTGATCCGGCTCGCTTCCAGCGCTTCTTTACGGGCCAGATCCAGTTCGATGTTCTGGATTTCGATGGTTTCCAGGTTCTGCCGGACGTCTTCGGTGGCCTGATCGACGCTGTGCTGCAGTTCTTCGCGGGCGTTCTGCAAGGTGCCGGCCATGCGATTGATGCCCGACGCCAGTTCATCCAACTCCTGACTGCCGAGCGGTGGCAGGCGGGTTTCCAGGTGGCCATCCTTGAGTTGCGCGACAGCCTGTTTGATCTGGCTCAGCGGACGATTGATGGTGCGGCCCATGCGCAAGGCGAGCAGCGCAGCACCGGCAAGCCCGGCGGCAATCAGCAACAGGCTGGCGAACAGGCTGCGATAACCGCGCAGCAGCATGCCGTTGTGTGACAGTTCAAGTTCGACCCAGCCGAGCAGACGGTCGGATTCTTCGGGGATCAGTTCGCCGGCGAGGTTGCGGTGCTTGCCGAACACTGGCATCAGGTAACGGGTCGCGTCATTGCCGCTGCGCCGTTGCAAGTGCGCGCTGTCACCGCTCGGTGCCTGATTGAGCATGGTCGGGCCGGCGTGGGCCAGTGGCGAGCGGTCCGGTGTGAGGAAGGTCACCGCGCGCACATCGGGTTGTTCGAGGGACTGAGTGGCGATGCGCTCCAGCAAGTCGCTGTTGCCATGACCCATGGCGGGTGCCACTAACGGTGCGAGTTGCTCGGCGATCATTTCGCCGCGCTGCATCAATTGGGTCTGCAGGTCGGACTGCTGCGTCCAGGTGAAATAACCACCCAACACCAGCGCCATCAGGCTGGTCGGCAACAAGGTCAGCAACAACACGCGACCTTTGATTCCCAGTTTCTTGAGCACGCCTATCTCCTGCATCCCGCTGATCCGTTGACTCATGCGTGCATCCGGCACGCGACATTGGCGCAGTGTAGCGATTTGCTCGCGGGCAATCTCCGGAAAAATACTCTCGTCTGCTGTCCGCCAGCGCAGGCGCGTTCGTCCGACGGCGCAACCTTGAGTTGCCCGCTGCCCGGCAATCTTGAATAATCGCGCTCAACTGAGAATTACTTGCAGATACTCATGACTCCTGTTTCCGTTGGCCAGCCACGCATACTTTCCATCGAGGACGATCCGGTTCTGGGTGCCTATGTTCACGAACATCTGGGCCGCAGCGGCTTTCAGGTGACCTGGTGTCAGAACGGTCAGGAAGGCCTGAACATCGCCAGGCGCCAGGTGTTCGACGTGGTGTTGATGGACATTCTGTTGCCCGGGCTGGATGGCCTGAACCTGCTGACTCAACTGCGCCAGAGCCACTCGACGCCGGTGCTGCTGATGTCGGCCCTCGGTGCCGAGGCCGATCGCATCAGTGGTTTCCGTCTGGGCGCCGACGATTACCTGCCCAAGCCGTTCAGCATGGCCGAACTGCATGTGCGCATCGAAGCGATCCTGCGGCGGGTGGCCCTTGATCGTCGTCCCGCGGCGTTGGCTGTGCCGGTGGCTACGGGCACGCTGCACTTTGACGATGAGCAATGCGATGTGTTCTTCCGCGAGCAAGCGGCCGGTTTGACCCGCAGCGAATTCCGCCTGTTGGAAACCCTCAACCGTAATGATGAAGAAGTGCTGAGCAAGGCTTTCCTTTACCAGCACGTCCTGCAACGCGGATACGCTGCACACGACCGCAGTCTCGACATGCACATCAGCCAGATCCGCCGCAAACTCAAAGCCATCGGCTACACCGAGCGGGAAGTGCGCACGGTGTGGGGCAAGGGTTACGTGTTGAGTGCCGCTGATGAAAATGTCTGAGCTGCCGGGACGGCACTCGCTGTTCTGGAAACTGGCCTGTCTGCTGGTCGCGTTCTGCCTGTTGATGATCTGGCTCAGTTGGTCGTGGGGCCGGTACATGGAGCAGCGCAACCAGTTCCTCTCGGACGAGGCGCGCGGCACGCTGGCCCGTTATGCCGCGCAAGCCGAGCAGGCGTGGCAGCGAGGCGGGCGCAGCGGCGTCGATGACTGGTTACAGAGCATGGAGTTGCGCGAGGCCAGTTGGGTCGGGGTGATCGGCGGCAACTTGCAGTCGCTGAGCAATGATCCGCTGAACGAACAGGAAATCCAGCACCTGACCTTCTTGCGCGGGCTCGACTGGCCGATTCACAAACAGGGCCGGCCGTGGCTGCGCATCCCGTTTCCCAAGGATCCGTCCGCCGGCAGTCTGGTGATCGAATTGCCCGAACGCTTTGTGCCGGGCAAATACCGGGTGTTCTGGCGAGTCATCACCAACGGCGTGATTCCCGGGCTGTTCACTTTATTGTTGTGCGTCGGGCTGTACCGCTTGCTGGTGGTGCCGCTGAACAACCTGCGGGAGCAGGCCAATGCCTGGCGCGCCGATCAATTGAATGTACGGCTGTCGAGCGGCATCACCCAGAGGCCGGACGAACTCGGCGAACTGGCCCGGGCGTTCGACTCAATGTCCGAACGCCTGCAAACCACCGTCGCCGTGCAGCAGCAATTGCTGCGCGACCTGTCCCATGAACTGCGAACCCCGCTGAGCCGGCTGCGCGTGGCCAGCGAAAGTGAACAGGGTTTGCCGCAATTGCGCGAACGCATCGGCCGCGAAGTCGACGGCATGCAACGGCTGGTCGAAGACACGTTGCAACTGGCCTGGCTCGACACAGACCGTTCGCCACTGCCAGACGAAGCGATTCAGATCCAGGCCTTGTGGGAGATGCTCACCGACAACGCCTGTTATGAAAGCGGCTGGCCGAGTCTGCAATTGCAGTGCGCGGTGGAGGCGTCGTGCTGGGTGCGCGGCAACTTGAATACGCTGGCGCAGGCGTTGGAGAACATTTTGCGCAACGCCATTCGACATTCGCCGGCAGGCGGGATCGTACGGCTCGATGGGCGACGGGATGGCGAGTACTGGCACCTGTGGCTGGAGGATCAGGGCGGCGGCGTGGCCGAAGCAGATCTTGAACGGATCTTTTCGCCGTTTACCCGGCTCGACGGTTCGCGGCCGGGGGATGGCGGGTTTGGCTTGGGTTTGAGCATTGCGCGGAATGCGGTGCAGCGCCAGGGTGGGCGTCTTTGGGCGCAGAACAGCGGTTCGGGGTTGCGACTGAATCTGCGGTTGGTGGCTGATGATGGCGCTGTCAGTCCCGACGCCATCGCTGGCAAGCCAGCTCCCACAGGTTCCAGCAGCGTGCCACCAATCTTCGCCCAACACCAAACTCTGTAGGAGCTGTCGAGTGAAACGAGGCTGCGATCTTTTGATGTTGTTAAGGGGCAAGATCAAAAGATCGCAGCGTTCCGCAGTTCCTACATGAATGCCTATCACCCTGTAAGAGCGAGCTTGCTCGCGATGTAGTCCGTTGGCGGAGGCCAATCCTGCGAGTATGCAGGAGCGCTCGCCTTCTTTTGTACGACATTTCCCAAGCTGTATCAGCGGTCATTTTTAGCGTCCTGAACGGTTTAGGCTCGTGCCTCAGCTGATCTCCAAGGGATTGCGCATGACTGTATCCAGCCTTACTGGCAGCCCGGATGGCGAACGCTTCAACGAAGTGCTCGCGCTGATTCACAGTTCCAGACATAAGGCCATGCAAGCGGTCAATACACAGCTGATTGAGCTTTATTGGCAGGTGGGGGCGCACATCAGTCGCAAGATTGAGCAGGCGGAGTGGGGGGATTCGGTGGTGGGGCAATTGGCCGATCATTTGGCTCTGACACAACCCGGGTTGCGAGGGTTCACTCGGCGCAATTTGTTTCGGATGCGCCAGTTTTATGAGATTTATCGGGGCGATCAGAAAGTGTCAGCACTGCTGACACAATTGCCTTGGACTCATAATTTACTCATTTTGACTCAGAGTAAGCTCTCTGAAGAGCGCGAGTTTTATCTGCGGATGGCCATTCAGGAGAAGTGGTCTACAAGAGAGTTGGAGCGCCAATTCAAAACGGCTCTGTTCGAACGAAGCGTCACCAACCGGCGAAAGCTTCCGCGGCACTGAAACAAGCCCATCTCGCAGCACTCGAGATTTTCCGTGATACCTACATGGTCGAGTTCCTCGATCTGCCCTCTGCTCATTCCGAAACCAATTTGCACCAAGGCCTGCTATCACGCCTCAGGATCTTCTTGATCGAACTTGGTCGCGACTTCTGCTTTGTCGGTTCCGAATATCCATTGCAGGTCGGCGGTCGGGATTTTTCTCTGGATCTTCTGTTCTTTCACCGGGGGCTCAACTGCCTTGTAGCCATTGAACTCAAGGTCGGCCGTTTTGAGCCGGAATACCTCGGCAAGCTGGATTTCTATCTGGAGGCGCTGGATCGCAATGTTCGCAAGCCTCACGAAAGCCCGGCCATCGGTGTCTTGCTGTGTGCAAGCAAAGAAGATGAGGTCCGAGTACGCCCTCAATCGCAGTCTTTCGCCCGCATTGATAGCGGAATATCAAACCTGTCTGCCGGATAAGCAATTGCTGCAGGCCAAGCTGCATGAGTTTTATGCCCTGGATACGGCGCACACAGTAAATAGCGACTAACGGCTGCTTATTCCCATAAACCATAAGCACCGCACTTTGCGTGATATGGCCTGCGCGGGTTTGCCGGTATGATAGGCGCCCCCGCACGTCTGGATTGCGAATACGCCATGACCCTGCAGTACCCAACCATCGCCGATTGCGTCGGCAACACTCCGCTGGTGCGTTTGCAGCGCCTGCCCGGTGCCACCAGCAACACCCTATTGCTCAAGCTCGAAGGGAACAACCCGGCGGGTTCGGTCAAGGATCGTCCGGCGCTGTCGATGATCACCCGTGCCGAACTGCGCGGGCAGATCCACGCGGGCGATACGCTGATCGAAGCGACCTCGGGCAATACCGGGATCGCCCTGGCCATGGCCGCCGCGATCAAGGGTTACAAGATGATCCTGATCATGCCGGACAACTCCAGCGCCGAGCGTAAAGCGGCGATGACCGCGTACGGTGCCGAGTTGATTCTGGTCAGCCAGGAAGAGGGCATGGAAGGCGCGCGCGATCTCGCGCAGCGCATGGAAGCCGAAGGCCGTGGCAAGGTGCTCGATCAGTTCGCCAATGGCGACAATCCGGAAGCGCACTACACCACCACCGGCCCGGAAATCTGGCGTCAGACTCAGGGCACCATCACTCATTTCGTCAGCTCGATGGGTACTACTGGCACCATCATGGGCGTCTCGCGCTATCTGAAAGAGCAGAGCGACAAGGTGCAGATCGTCGGTCTGCAACCGATGGAAGGCTCGGCCATTCCCGGCATCCGTCGCTGGCCGCAGGAATACCTGCCGAAGATCTACCAGGCCGACCGCGTCGACCGCATCGTCGACATGGCGCAAAGCGAAGCCGAGGACGTCACTCGTCGTCTGGCCCGCGAAGAAGGCATTTTCTGTGGCGTGTCCTCGGGCGGTGCGGTGGCAGCGATGCTGCGCCTGTCCAAAGAAGTTGAAAACGCGGTGATCGTCGCGATCATCTGCGACCGTGGCGACCGTTATCTGTCGACCGGCAT
>NZ_JBIUVJ010000054.1:0-7076 GCF_044742875.1 Pseudomonas sp. NPDC087817 | reverse complement strand
GACGCGCCCAACTGATGGCCAAGCACGAGAGAGGCCTGCGCTTCCAGCCCACCGGCGGCAGCAAGGCCCCGCAAATCCCGACCGGCAAAAAACAGCGCTTGACCATCGAACGTCTGGCCAATGACGGTCGCGGTATCGCGTTTTTCGAAGGTAAAACATGGTTCGTCCTCGGCGCCCTCGCCGGTGAAGAGGTCGAAGCGCGGGTGCTCGGCGCCCACGGCAAAGTGGTCGAGGCGCGCACCGAACGCGTGTTCAAGGCCAGTGAGCTGCGCCGCCCGGCACCGTGTCAGCACGCCGGCCGCTGCGGCGGTTGCAGTGTTCAGCATTTGCCCCACAGCGAACAGCTTGCCCTGAAACAGCGCATGCTCGCCGAGCAATTGGCGAAGGTTGCCGGTGTCGAACCGCAAGAGTGGGCAGCGCCGTTGACCGGCCCTGAGTTCGGCTATCGCCGTCGTGCCCGCATTGCGGTGCGCTGGGACATCAAGGCGAAAAAGCTCGATGTCGGTTTCCGCGCTGCCGGCAGTCAGGACATCGTCGCCATCAGCGAATGCCCGGTGCTGGTACAGCCCTTGCAACCGATCATGACCCGTCTGCCGGAGATGCTTCGTCGCCTGAGCAAACCGCAGGCTCTGGGCCATGTCGAGTTGTTCAGCGGTTCGTCTTTGGCGGTACTGTTGCGGCACATGGCGCCGTTGTCCGAAGCGGATCTGACGATTCTCAAGGACTTCTGCCAGTTCCATGAAGCGCAACTGTGGCTGCATGGCGAAGGCGAACCGCAACCGGTCGACATCACCCAGTCGCTGGGCTATCGCCTGGAGCAGTGGGGGCTGGATCTGGCCTGGCGGCCGGGAGATTTCATTCAGGTCAACGCCGGGGTCAACGAAGCGATGGTCGCGCAAGCGCTGGACTGGCTGAAGCCGACTCGCGATGAGCGTGTACTCGATCTGTTCTGCGGCTTGGGCAACTTCGCCTTGCCGCTGGCCCAAAGCGTGCGCGAAGTGGTGGCGGTGGAGGGCGTGCAGACCATGGTCGATCGCGCCGCCGCGAACGCCGCTAGCAACAATTTGCATAACACAAAGTTTTTTCAAGCCGATTTATCCCAGCCTTTGACCGATGCCCAGTGGATCGGAAACGGCTTTTCTGCGGTACTCTTGGACCCACCGCGTGACGGTGCTTTCGAGGTGGTGCGCAAGCTTGCGACCCTGGGTGCCAAGCGTTTGGTATATGTGTCGTGCAACCCTGCAACTCTGGCGCGCGATACGGTCGAATTGATCAAGCAGGGCTACCGGTTAAAACGTGCCGGGATTCTCGATATGTTTCCTCAGACGGCACATGTCGAGGCCATGGCGTTATTTGAAGCGAGCCAGGATGGCTCGTCTGAATCCGTCTGATCTGTCCGCGCAGCGCTCGCTTTAGCCCCGCGAGCGCAAACGGGCAACGAAGGTCAGCGATTTGACGCATTGAATCTGCGTCGTAGGGAAGGTAAAGCAAGATGGTACAGGTGAGAGCACACCAGCCGATCAACACTGACGGCAGTATCAATCTCGAGGCTTGGCTCGATCACGCGGTCAGTGTCGATCTGGCACTGGATCGCGAAGCCTTGAAAGAAGCCTGCGAGTTCGCTCGCGAGGCCGAACAACAGTCCAATGCCAAGAAGAATCTGTGGGCCGAAGGCTCCGGCAGTTTCAGCACGGGACTCGAGATCGCCGAGATTCTCGCCGACCTCAAGCTCGATCAGGATTCGCTGGTCGCCGCCGTTCTTTATCGCGGTGTCCGTGAAGGCCAGATCGAACTCGCGGCCGTCGGCCAGCGCTTCGGCCCGGTGGTGGCCAAACTGATCGACGGCGTGCAGCGCATGGCCGCGATCAGTGCCAGCCTCAGCCCGCGCCAGTCGATGGTCATGGGTACGCAAGGGCAGGTGGAAAACCTGCGCAAGATGCTCGTGGCGATGGTCGACGACGTCCGCGTCGCCTTGATCAAACTGGCCGAACGCACCTGCGCCATTCGCGCAGTGAAAACTGCCGACGACGAAAAGCGTAACCGCGTCGCCCGCGAAGTCTTCGACATCTATGCGCCGCTCGCGCACCGCCTCGGCATCGGCCATATCAAATGGGAACTGGAGGACTTGTCCTTCCGTTATCTCGAGCCTGATCAATACAAACAGATCGCCAAGTTGCTCCACGAGCGACGGCTGGATCGTGAGCGTTTCATCGCCGACGTGATGACCCAGCTCAAGGACGAATTGCAGGCCACCGGTGTCGACGCCGACATCAGCGGCCGGGCCAAACACATTTATTCGATCTGGCGCAAAATGCAGCGCAAGGGTCTGGAATTCAGCCAGATCTACGACGTTCGCGCCGTGCGAGTGCTGGTGCCGGAAATGCGCGACTGCTACACCGCGCTTGGCATCGTCCACACGTTGTGGCGGCACATCCCGAAAGAGTTCGACGACTACATCGCCAACCCGAAAGAGAACGGCTACCGCTCGCTGCACACCGCCGTGATCGGCCCGGAAGGCAAGGTGCTGGAGGTGCAGATCCGCACCCACTCCATGCACGAAGAAGCCGAACTTGGCGTTTGCGCGCACTGGCGCTACAAGGGCACCGACGTCAAATCCGGCTCCAACCACTACGAAGAGAAAATCTCCTGGCTGCGTCAGGTGCTCGAGTGGCACGAAGAGCTGGGCGACATCGGCGGTCTGGCTGAACAGCTGCGCGTCGATATCGAGCCGGATCGGGTGTACATCTTTACCCCCGACGGTCATGCCATCGACTTGCCCAAAGGCGCGACGCCGCTGGACTTTGCCTACCGCGTGCACACCGAGATCGGCCACAACTGCCGTGGCGCGAAGATCAACGGGCGCATTGTGCCGCTCAACTACAGCCTGCAGACCGGTGAGCAGGTCGAGATCATCACCAGCAAACACGGCACGCCGAGCCGTGACTGGCTGAACTCCAACCTGGGTTACGTCACCACCTCGCGGGCACGGGCGAAGATCGTTCACTGGTTCAAATTGCAGGCCCGCGACCAGAACGTTGCGGCCGGTAAAACCCTGATCGAGCGCGAACTGACGCGTCTCGGTCTGCCTGCGGTGGATTTCGACAAGCTGGCCGACAAGGCCAACATGAAAACCGCCGAGGACATGTTCGCCGCCCTCGGTGCCGGCGACCTGCGTCTGGCGCAACTGGTCAACCTGGCGCAGCAACTGGTCGAGCCGGAACGCGGCAACGAACAGCTGGAACTGATTCCGCGCAAAGCCACCGGGTACAAACCGGGCAAGCGTGGCGACA
The DNA here is from genome assembly GCF_044742875.1 of Pseudomonas sp. NPDC087817. NCBI lineage: Bacteria > Pseudomonadati > Pseudomonadota > Gammaproteobacteria > Pseudomonadales > Pseudomonadaceae > Pseudomonas > Pseudomonas sp. NPDC087817. The sequence goes on along the minus strand of NZ_JBIUVJ010000054.1, from coordinate 3,786 downwards.
TTCAGATCCAGGGCGTCGGCAACCTGATGACCCAGATGGCGGGTTGCTGCCAGCCGCTGCCGGGCGACGCGATTGTCGGTTACATCACCCAGGGCCGTGGCGTGAGCATTCACCGTCAGGACTGCGCCTCGGTGCTGCAACTGGGCGGGCGTGAGCCGGAGCGGATCATTCAGGTCAGCTGGGGCCCGGTGCCGGTGCTCACCTATCCGGTGGACATCGTCATCCGCGCCTACGACCGTTCCGGTCTGCTGCGCGACGTCTCGCAGGTGCTGCTCAACGAGCGCATCAACGTGCTGGCGGTCAACACCCGCTCGAACAAGGAAGACAACACCGCGCTGATGTCGCTGACCATCGAGATCCCGGGGCTGGACGCGCTGGGACGCTTGCTGGGGCGGATTTCGCAGTTGCCGAACATCATCGAAACGCGGCGTAACCGCACCCCGTGAACATGGCTTCGACCCAATGTGGGAGCTGGCTTGCCAGCGATGCAGACAACTCGGTCTTTCCGGAGAGCCGAGCTGACGCCATCGCTGGCAAGCCAGCTCCCACAGGGTTTTGTGGTGAGACAGAAAAATGATGTACAGCCTTGAAGACCTGCTGCACTTGATGAGCCGCCTGCGCGATCCGCAGTACGGTTGCCCGTGGGACATCAAGCAAACCTACGCGACCATCGTCCCGCATACCCTCGAAGAAGCCTACGAAGTGGCCGACGCCATCGAGCGTGGTGATTTCGATCACTTGCAGGGCGAGCTTGGTGACCTGCTGTTTCAGGTCGTCTATTACAGTCAGTTGGCCCGGGAAGAAGGGCGTTTCGAATTTGCCGGGGTGATCGACAGCATCACCCGCAAGCTGATTCGTCGGCATCCGCATGTGTTCCCGACCGGCGATCTCTACGCGCCGCTGGATGTGCCGCGATTGACTGAGGAGCAGGTCAAGCAGCGCTGGGAGGAGATCAAGGCCGAAGAACGCGCCGAGAAATCCGCCGCGCCCGAGCAACTGTCGTTGCTCGATGATGTGCCCGCAACGCTGCCGGCATTGTCCCGTTCAGCCAAATTGCAGAAGCGCGCCGGGCAGGCCGGTTTCGACTGGCCGGATGCCTTGCCCGTGCTCGACAAAGTCCGCGAAGAGCTCGATGAAGTGCTCGAAGCCATGTCCGAAAACGATCCCCAGGCGGTGGCGGAAGAGATCGGCGACCTGCTGTTTTCCGTGGTCAATCTGGCTCGGCATCTGAAGGTCGATCCGGAAACTGCATTGCGTGGCGCCAATGGCAAATTCGAAAGACGTTTCCGTTTTATCGAACAGGCATTGCGCGACACCCACCGTCCCATAGAAGATTGCACCCTCGAAGAGTTGGACGCCCTGTGGGGTGAAGCCAAACGTCAGGAAAAGAATTTGCCTAGCTGCGGCTGAGCAACTGCCCAAGTGAGTAAGCACATGAGTATTTCCCTTCGCGATCAGTTGCTCAAAGCAGGTCTGGTCAACCAAAAGCAGGCCAAGCAGGTCAGCAAGGACAAGCAAAAGCAGCAGCGTCTGGCCCACAAAGGCCAGATCGAACTGGATGACTCGCAGCAGCGCGCCGCTCAGGAAGCCATGGCCGAGAAGGTCAAACGCGACCAGGAGCTGAACCGTCAGCAGAAAGAAAAAGCCGAGGCCAAAGCCCGGGCTGCGCAGGTCAAGCAGTTGATCGAAGTCTCGCGTCTGCCGAAGCTGACCACCGAGGACTACTACAACTTCGTCGACGACAAGAAGGTCAAGCGCATCTCGGTCAACACGCTGATGCGCAACAAGCTCAGCAGCGGCTCGCTGGCGATCGTCCATCATGCCGGTGGTTACGAAGTGATCCCGCGTGAAGCGGCCCTGAAGATCCAGGAACGCGATCCGCAGCGTATCGTGCAACTCAATGTACAGACTGAAGAGGTCAGCACCGAGGACGATCCGTACGCGGCCTATCAGATCCCTGACGATCTGATGTGGTAAATCGATAAAGCTGTAACAACGAAAAACCCCGCTCATGGCGGGGTTTTTCGTTTTCAATGCTGTGGTTGAATCAGGCGGATTTCAGATCCCGTTGCTGCTCTTGCACTTCCAGTTCGGCCTTGTAGTTGTGGGCGTCGATTTCGTTGTGGAACATCCCGACCAGCAAGTCTTGTTGATGCACATCCCAGATACGGATACCGGCGGCTACGCCTTCGTGGGACATGTGTGAATCGTCGCGTTCAGTTACTTTTACAGTCATCTGCTAGCTCCAAATCTCAAGTTATCTGCAGCAAGGCGTGTGCAGGACTCTTTTATATGATTTGTTAGCTTGCTAAGTAAACGCTTGATTCGTGCAACGTATTCTTGCGTAAAACGCAACAGTGCTGCAGGCCGCGTAATCCGCGACATTCGGTCGCAGGGCGGTAAGTTTCATGACAGAAGTTTCATTTTCAGAACACCCCGAGAACCCTGTGGGAGCTGGCTTGCCAGCGATAGCGGAGTGTCAGACAACATAGATATTGCCCGTGCTGACGTCATCGCTGGCAAGCCAGCTCCCACAGGGATCGGTGGTGTTCCAGCTACTTTCTGCAGGCGAAAAAAAACGCCCCGAACCAGTCGGGGCGTTTTCATGTGTGGCTCAAGCCTGGGGAATTACTTGCCTTCCCAGCGCTTCAGTACCAGCGTGGCGTTGGTGCCGCCGAAGCCGAAGCTGTTGCTCATCACGGTGTTGATGGTGGCGTTCTCGCGGGTCTTGGTCAGCACCGGCAGATCGGCCACTTCAGGGTCCAGCTCGTCGATGTTGGCGGAACCGGCAATGAAGTTGCCTTCCATCATCAGCATGCAGTAGATCGCTTCGTGAACGCCGGCAGCGCCCAGGGAGTGACCGGACAGGCTCTTGGTCGAGCTGATCGCTGGAGCCTTGTCGCCGAACACTTCACGCACACCTTTCATTTCCGCAACGTCGCCGACCGGAGTCGAAGTGCCGTGGGTGTTCAGGTAGTCGATCGGGGTATCAACGGTGGACATCGCCATCTGCATGCAGCGGATCGCGCCTTCGCCACTCGGGGCAACCATGTCGTAGCCGTCGGAGGTCGCGCCGTAGCCAACGATTTCCGCGTAGATCTTCGCGCCACGGGCCAGAGCGTGTTCCAGCTCTTCAACCACGACCATGCCGCCACCGCCAGCAATGACGAAACCGTCACGGTCAGCGTCGTAGGCGCGGGAAGCCTGTTCCGGGGTGTCGTTACGCTTGCTGGACAGGGCGCCCATCGCGTCGAACAGGAACGACTGGCTCCAGTGCTCTTCTTCACCGCCACCGGCGAAGACGATGTCCTGTTTGCCCATCTGGATCTGTTCCATGGCGGTACCGATGCAGTGAGCACTGGTGGCGCAGGCAGAAGCGATGGAGTAGTTCAGGCCCTTGATCTTGAACGGCGTGGCCAGGCAAGCGGAAACGGTGCTGCTCATGGTCCGCGTTACACGGTATGGGCCGACGCGTTTCACGCCTTTCTCGCGCAGGATGTCCAGCGCTTCCATCTGGTTCAAGGTGGACGCACCACCCGAGCCGGCAATCAGACCGGTACGCGGGTTGGACACTTGCTCTTCGGTCAGGCCGGAGTCAGTGATGGCGTCTTTCATGGCCAGGTAGGCGTAAGCCGCGGCGTGGCCGACGAAACGATAGATCTTGCGATCGATCAGTTCTTCAAGGTTGAGGTCGATGGAGCCGGAAACCTGGCTACGCAGACCCATTTCAGCATATTCCGGGTTGATCCGGATGCCAGGGCGGCTTGCACGCAGGTTTGCGGAGAC
>NZ_JBIUVJ010000053.1:27578-36488 GCF_044742875.1 Pseudomonas sp. NPDC087817 | reverse complement strand
AGAAATACCACCAGCTCGTATTTTTTCTCCTAAACCACATCACGCCGGAAAAGGCGGCCAAGATACGGCACATCGCCAAGAAATGGCACCTTATCTACGACCTTGCTTTGAGTATTTGAGAAAACGCCCCCAATCACGATGGTCTCGCCGTCGTTTACCAGCACTTTGGCGTTGACCTCGTTCTTTTTGATCGGCGGTACATCCTGCACTTTGTTCAGGTAATCAGGCTCGTCCTTGGTGACCTTGACCTCCATGATGATGCGGTTGTCCGGGGTGATCTGCGGCGTCACCTCCAGCGACAGCGAAGCTTCCTTGAACGACACCGAAGTGGCGCCACTTGAGCTGGCCTCCTGATAAGGAATTTCGGTGCCCTTGAGGATCTTCGCGGTCTCCTTGTCGGAAGTCACCACCTTGGGCTGCGAGACGATTTCACCATTGCCGGTTTTCTCCATGGCAGTCAGCTCAAGATCGAGCAAAACGTTGTCGGTGATGAAGGCAATGCCAATCCCCGAAGTATTGTTGACGGTGCCCATGTCGACGAACGGCGAATTGGTGCTGGTGCTGCCCGGGGTGCCGATGGTGGTCGACGAGCCGTTACTGACGCCGGAAGTGTTCCAGTTGCCCTTGTTCTGGATCGACCCACCCCAGCGCACGCCCAGGCTCTTGTCGTAATCGACGTTGGCTTCGACGATTCGCGCCTCGATCATCACCTGACGCACGGGAATATCCAGTTGCGCCACGATTCGCCGTAGTTCGTCGAGCCGGTCCTGAGTCTGGTAGGCAATGATGTTGTTGGTTCGCTCGTCGACGGTGATCGAGCCGCGCTCGTCGATTTTCGCTTCGGCGCTGGTCACCGACTGGAACAGCTTGGCGATGTCGGCAGCCTTGGCGTAGTTCACCTGCAGCAGTTCACGGCGCAGCGGTGCCAGTTCGGCGATCTGTTTTTGCGACTCCAGTTCCTGCCGCTCGCGGGCGGCGATTTCGTCTGCCGGGGCGACCAGCAGCACATTGCCGATCTTGCGCTTGTCCAGCCCCTTGGTTTTCAGCACCAGATCCAGCGCCTGATCCCATGGCACATTTTGCAGACGCAGAGTGATGCCGCCCTGCACCGTATCGCTGGCCACCAGATTGAGGTTGGTGAAGTCGGCGATCAGTTGCAGCACCGAGCGCACGTCGATGTCCTGAAAATTCAGCGACAGCTTGTCGCCGACGTAGGCCTGACGATCGGCGTTGCGCTTTTGCAGATCGTCGACGGTCATCGGACGGATGCTGACGGTCAACTTGTTGTCGGTCTGGTAGGTGGAATAGTCGAAGGTACCGCTGGGCTCAACGGTAATGATCGCGCGATCGCCTGTTGCAGCAGCGTTGACGAACTGCACGGGCGTGGCGAAATCCTTGACGTCGAGGCGTACCCGCAGCTTGTCGGGCAATTGCGTGCGGGCGAAGCTGAGGATGATCTTGCCGTCATGTTCCTGAATATCCGGAGCGATGGTCGGGTCGGACAGGTCGATGACCACATTGCCTTCGCCTGCGGTGCCGCGCTGAAAGTCCACGCCGCGAATGGCTTTGGTTTTCGGCACGAACGCTTTGGCGGGAGCCCCTGCCGCAGTCGCGCGCACTGGAGCAACAGCGGCGGGACGGGGAGCGCTTGCCGGCGCCCCCTGACCGACCACCACGAACAGATTGTTGCCTTCGACTCGCGTGTTGTAAGGCGCTGGCTGGGTGAGATTGACGATCAGCCGCGTGCGATCCTTGGCCTCAACCACCGTGGCCGTGCGTGCGTTGCCACTGCCCAGATCGAGGTTTCTGCTGGCCAACTGACTGGCGACCCCGAGCAGATCCAGCGCGATTCGCGCCGGTGAATCGGTGGTGTAGCCCTTGGGTTGCGGCGGCGGGCCATCGAACGACAGCTTCAGTTCGACGCGGTCACCCGGCAACGCCGCCACGTCCAGCGTCTTCAGATTGGCCGCGAGTACCATCGGCGACATCAGCGCTATCCATAGCGAAAAACCGAGGGTGGAGAAAATCCTGTTCATTGTTCGACTTCCACTATGAGTGCTCTTTCAAAGGAATGGTGCGCGGACGTTCCAGCCAGGCGCCTTCGCCGTCGGGGACGATTTCGACCACATCGACCTGAGTGGCGCTGATGGCCACGATGCGACCGTCGTTGCGTCCCAGGTAATCGCCGACTTTCAGCCGATGCACACCGCCAGCTCCACGCAACAGCGCAAAAGAGCCAGTGGCGTTGGCAATCGTGCCGACCATCTCGAACTGCTCGATGTTGAAACCTTCGAGGTATTGCTTGACCCGATTGGGGTCGGGTTTGACGTTGCGCGAGCCGTGCCTTTGCCCGGCCAGATCGACGCGCACCTGGCGCGAAAAGGGACTGCGCAGGTTGGCGGCGCTGTAAGTAAAGGTCGGGTAAGAGCGGAATGTCGGCGTGGGCTCGATCTTGCCCGCCGGGCGCAACCGCACTTCATTCATGTAGGCATCGAGATCGCTGAAATCATCGCCACCACCACAACCGCTCAATGCCAGCAACACCACTGCCAGTGCGAAATAACGAGTCGGGCTCATTTCTGCAGCCCCTTGTCGTTATAGCGGTACGTCTTGGCGAGGATGCTCATGCGCAGTTTCGGCCCGCCTTCTTTATTGGCCGGCGCCAGTTCGAAGTCGTGCAGGGTAACGATGCGCGGCAACCCGGCCACACCACTGACGAAAGTGGCGAGGTCGTGATAGGCGCCGGTGACGGTGATCTGGATCGGCAGCTCGATGTAGAACGGCTGGGTGACCTCCGGAAGCAGTTTGATTTCTTCGAACTCAAGGCCGCTGCCCAGCCCGGTACGCGTGATGTCTTCCAGCAGGCCCGGTACCTCGGTGTCGCTGGGCAACTGTCGCAGCAACACGCCGAAGGAGTTTTCCATCTCCTTCATCTGTTGGGTGTACAGCTCCAGATTGGCGGAAATATGCGCCTTGCTGGCGAACTGCTCCTTGAGCGTGGTTTCCTCCTCGCGCTTGAGCTCAAGCTGGTTTTCCATGTCACTGATGAAAAAGTTATAGCCAAGCGCCAACACCAGCACCATCAACAACGCCCCGGCGATGGCTTTGACCGCGCCTGGCCAAGAGCCGATGTTGCTGGTGTCGAGGTCGTTGAAGTCGATGTTGCGCAAGCTTTCCAGCCAGTCGGACGGTTTCATTGGTCGTCCTCCAGCGTGTTCGGCTGAGTCTGACGAACGGTCAACTGAAAGACATTGGCCTGCTCCAGTTGATCGGCGGAAGTCGCTTTGACCTCAGTCAGGCTCGGTGCATCGAACCAGTCAGAGGCGTCCAGATTGCGCATCAACTCGGAGACACGATTGTTCGACTCGGCGGCGCCACTGATCGAAAGGATTTTTCCGGCCATTTTCACGTCAGTGAAATAAACGCCGTCCGGCAGCGTTCGCGCCAGTTGATCGAAGATTCGGCCGCTGACCTGCCGGTTGCCCTGCAGGTCCTGGATGATGCGCATGCGCTCGACCAGTTGCTGGCGGTGCGCCTTGAGGTCACTGATCTGTTTGATCCGCTCGTCGACTACGGCAATTTGCTTGCCGATGTAATCGTTGCGTGCGACTTGCCGATCGATGGCGGCGCTGACGATCTGGTCGGCGATAAACACCGCCCCCACCGAACCGGCCACTACGCCGATCAACGCCAGCAGGAAGCGTTTGCGCCGCTCTTCGCGGCGCTCCTCGCGCCAGGGTAAAAGGTTGATCCGCGCCATCAGTCGAAACTCCTGAGCGCGAGCCCGCAGGCAATCATCAGGGCCGGCGCGTCACTGGCCAGGGCTCCGGCGTTGACCTTGCTGCTCAAGGCCATGGCGGAAAATGGATTGGCCACTTGCGTCGGCGTGTCCAGGCGTTGCTCGATCAAACGATCCAGCCCCGGCACCGACGCCGTGCCACCGGCGAGCAGAATGTGATCGACCGCGTTGTACTGCCCGGAAGCGAAGAAGAATTGCAATGAACGCGACACCTGTTGCACCAGTGCTTCGCGAAACGGCTGCAGCACATCGCTGACGTAGTCGTCAGGCAGGCCGCCCTGCTTTTTCGCCAGCCCCGCCTGCTCGATTGTCAGGCCATAACGACGCTGGATTTCCTCGGTCAGTTGCCGGCCGCCGAACAACTGCTCGCGGGTGTAGATGATCTTGCCGTTGTGCAGGACGCTGAGGGTGGTCATGGTCGCGCCGATGTCGACCACCGCCACCGTCAGGCGCTCTTGCGACGCGGCCAGTTGCGTTGCGAGCAAGCCGAACGAGCGCTCCAGCGCATAAGCCTCGACATCGACCACGCGCGCGGTCAGCCCGGCGAGTGCCAGCGCCGCTTCACGGACTTCGACGTTTTCCTTGCGGCAGGCGGCGAGCAGTACGTTGACTCGCTCGGGGTTGCGCGCAGAAATGCCCTGGACTTCAAAGTCGATGGCGACCTCGTCCAGCGGATAGGGAATGTATTGGTCGGCTTCGATCTTGAGCTGATTTTCCAGCTCATCGTCGGACAGCCCGGCGTCCATTTCGATGATCTTGGTGATCACGGCAGAACCGGCCACCGCCACCGCGACGCTCTTGACCCCGGTGCGTGCCTTGACCAACACCCGGGTCAGAGCCTGGCCAACGCCTTCGAGTTCGGCGATGTTCTTTTCGACCACGGCGTTCGCCGGCAATGGCTCCACCGCATACGCCTCGACCCGGTAGCGATCACCCTGACGGCTCAGTTCCAACAGCTTCACTGACGTGGAGCTGATGTCGATCCCCAGTAACGTATTGGTCTTTTTATTGAAGAGTCCCAGCACTACCAATTCCCTATGACTTTCCGTGAGTTACGGACTCTGTAATACGCATTGCGTTCCTTCACCCCGTCTTGACAGAAGCGCAAATGACGCCCCCAGCAGAAAAGTGCTTATAATGCCCAGCGATTTTTTCCGCTTTTTACTGCCTGCGCGGATGGCTCTGTGTGTTGCCGCAGCCCCGTCGCCAAATTCATTCTTGCCCTGGATGTCCAAACGCCTTGATTCGTCTGCTGAAATTTTTCGGTTGGTCCATCGTCGCCGTTTTCTGCGGACTGCTTTTAGGTCTCAGCGGCGCGTATCTTTACCTTAGTCCGGGTTTGCCATCCGTGGAGGCTCTGAGAAGCATTCAGTTGCAGATTCCTCTGAGGGTCTACAGCAGCGATAACAAGTTGATCGCAGAATTTGGCGAAATGCGCCGTACGCCGATCCGTTTCGCCGACATTCCACCCAATTTCATCAATGCGTTACTAAGTGCTGAAGACGACAATTTCGCCAACCATTACGGCGTCGATCCAAGCAGCCTGATGCGTGCCGCGACCCAACTGGTCAAGAGCGGGCACATTCAGTCCGGCGGCAGCACCATCACCATGCAGGTGGCGAAGAACTTCTTCCTGACCAGCGAACGCAGCTTCTCGCGCAAAACCACCGAAATTCTTCTGGCCCTGCAGATCGAACGACAGCTGACCAAGGACGAGATCCTTGAGCTGTACGTCAACAAGATCTATCTGGGCAACCGCGCCTATGGCATCGAGGCGGCGGCGCAGGTGTATTACGGCAAGTCGATCCGCGACGTCAGCCTGGCGCAGATGGCGATGATCGCCGGCCTGCCGAAAGCCCCTTCGCGCTTCAACCCGTTGGCCAACCCGGCGCGCAGCAAAGAACGTCGCGACTGGATCCTCGGCCGCATGTACAAGCTCGGCAAGATAAGCGAGGCGGACTACACCGCCGCGATCAACGAACCGCTGAACGCCAGCTATCACGTGCCGACCCCGGAAGTGAACGCCCCGTACATCGCCGAAATGGCCCGTGCCGAAATGGTCGGCCGTTATGGTAGCGACGCTTACACCGAAGGTTTCCGCGTCACCACCACGGTGCCGAGCAATTTGCAGGAAATGGCCAACACCGCGCTGCACGAAGGTTTGATGACCTACGACCAGCGTCACGGCTACCGCGGCCCCGAGTCGCGCCTGCCGGGCAAGACCCGTGAGGCCTGGGCCAACGAACTGACCAAGCAACGCACCATCAGCAGTCTGGAACCGGCAATCGTCACGCAGGTCGAGAAGAACGGCCTGCAAGTGCTGACCCGCACCGGCGAAGAGCATGTGGCCTGGGACACGATGAAATGGGCCCGTCCATTCCTCAATACCAACAGCATGGGCGCCAACCCGCGTCAGCCGTCGGATGTGGCTCAGGTCGGTGATCTGGTTCGCGTGCAGCGCCAGAAGGACAACTCGCTGAAGTTCAGCCAGATTCCTCAGGCGCAAGGCGCGCTGGTGTCGCTGGATCCGCAGAACGGCGCGATCCGCTCGCTGGTCGGTGGTTTCGCCTTCGAGCAGAGCAACTACAACCGCGCCATGCAGGCCAAGCGTCAGCCGGGTTCAAGCTTCAAGCCGTTCGTCTACAGCGCCGCGCTGGATAGCGGCTACACCGCTGCGACGCTGGTCAACGACGCGCCGATCGTGTTTGTCGACGAGTATCTGGACAAGGTCTGGCGTCCGAAGAACGACACCAACACCTTCCTCGGCCCGATCCGTCTGCGTGAAGCGCTGTACAAGTCGCGCAACCTGGTGTCGATCCGCCTGTTGCAAGCCATGGGCGTGGGCAAGACCATCGACTACATCACCCGCTTCGGCTTCAACAAGCAGGACCTGCCGCCAAACCTGTCGCTGGCGCTGGGCACCGCGACCCTGACGCCGATGGAGATCGCTACTGGTTGGAGCACGTTTGCCAACGGCGGCTACAAGATCACCCCGTACATCATCGACAAGATCGAAAGCCGCAATGGCGACACGCTGTTCGTCGCCAACCCGCCAACCGTGCCGCAGGGTGGCTCGGCCACGGATGGCATTGCGGCGCCAGCCAATCAGTCGTTTACCGTCAACGCCGCACCGGTTCCGGGTGAAGCCCCGGGCGCTGCAGCGGCGCCCCAAGCGCCGGCCGTAGCCGAGCGGATTGTCGACGGTCGCACCACGTACATCCTCAACAGCATGTTGCAGGACGTGATCAAGCTCGGCACCGGTCGTCGTGCACTGGCTCTAGGCCGTAGCGACATCGCCGGTAAAACCGGTACGACCAACGAATCGAAAGATGCCTGGTTCTCCGGCTACAACGCCGATTACGTGACCACGGTCTGGACGGGCTTCGACCAGCCGGAAAGTCTCGGTCGTCGCGAGTTCGGCGGCACCGTGGCACTGCCGATCTGGATGAATTACATGGGCGCTGCACTGAAGGACAAGCCGCCTCACGTCCAGCCTGAGCCGGAAGGTTTGCTGAGCCTGCGAGTGGATCCGGTCAGCGGCCGTGCGGCGACGCCGAGCACGCCAGGGGCGTACTTCGAGCTGTTCAAGTCTGAAGACACGCCACCTTCGGTGAATGAGCTGGGTAATGGCACCGCGCCGGGTAGTCCGTTGCCGGCGGATGAACAGGCGCCGATCGATTTGTTCTGATCCCGAACCGACAAAAAGCCCCGCCTTCGTGAGAAGTGCGGGGCTTTTTTATACCTACCGGATTTGCAGCGGATGTACTGGCCCCATCGCTGGCAAGCCAGCTCCCACAGTGTTTGTGAAGCCTGCGCGATATCCGCCTCACTTCACCTTTTGTGGGAGCTGGCTTGCCAGCGAGGGGGCCGGCAGACCCGACACAAATTCTTCAGATAAACAAAAGCCCCGACTCTCACGAGCCGGGGCTTTTGTTTGAAGCGCTACAACAGCTTAGCCGTTGAACACGTCATCCACGCTTTTCAGCGGGTAGTTCTTCGGATACGGCAGGGTGGCCACACCGGTCTCGATTGCAGCCTTGGCCACAGCGTCGGAGATCAGGGTGATCAGGCGCTTGTCCATTGGCTTCGGAATGATGTACTCACGGCCGAATTCCAGCGGAGCACCACCGTAGGCATCGCATACGTCCTGTGGAACAGGCAGCTTGGCCAGTTCACGCAGGGCGTTGGCGGCAGCCACTTTCATTTCTTCGTTGATGCGCTTGGCGCGAACGTCCAGGGCACCACGGAAGATGAACGGGAAGCCCAGTACGTTGTTGACCTGGTTCGGGTAGTCCGAACGGCCGGTGGCCATGATCACGTCGCTGCGGGTGGCGTGTGCCAGTTCCGGGGAGATTTCCGGATCCGGGTTCGAGCAAGCGAACACGATCGGGTTGGCCGCCATCGACAGCAGGCCTTCAGCGCTCAGCAGGTTCGGGCCGGACAGGCCGACGAACACGTCAGCGCCTGCCAGTGCGTCAGCCAGGCTGCGCTTGTCGGTGGCGTGGGCGAACACCGCTTTGTACTGGTTCAGGTCGTCACGGCCGGAGTGGATCACGCCGGTACGGTCAACCATGAAGATGTTTTCGATGCGTGCACCCATGCTCACCAGCAGTTTCATGCAGGAGATGGCAGCAGCGCCGGCGCCCAGGCAGACGATTTTCGCTTCCGGCAGGGTTTTGCCGGCGATTTCCAGGGCGTTGATCATGCCCGCAGCGGTCACGATCGCGGTGCCGTGCTGGTCATCGTGGAACACCGGAATGTCGCACTGCTCGATCAGAGCGCGCTCGATCTCAAAGCACTCAGGGGCTTTGATGTCTTCCAGGTTGATACCACCGAAGGTGATGGAGATGCGTTTTACGGTGTCGATGAAGGCCTGCGGGCTTTCGGAATCCACTTCGATGTCGAAAACGTCGATGCCGGCGAAGCGCTTGAACAGCACGCCTTTACCTTCCATCACTGGCTTGGAGGCCAGTGGGCCGAGGTTACCCAGACCCAGAATCGCGGTGCCATCGGAAATGACTGCAACCAGGTTGCCCTTGCCGGTGTATTTGTAGGCCAGTTCAGGATCGCGAGCGATCTCACGCACTGGTTCAGCTACGCCGGGGCTGTAG
>NZ_JBIUVJ010000053.1:0-27568 GCF_044742875.1 Pseudomonas sp. NPDC087817 | reverse complement strand
GACATTTTGGCATTCCGCTTTTTACTGTTGGACAGACTGGTCAGCGAGGATACGCGCCTCGCAAAGTCCCCACAAGACTGAGCAGTCACCCCTGTCAAGCGCCCTGTCCTACGACTTTGGGCCAAGAGCCACGGCGCACAAGGGCTTGACTGTTCACAATCGAAAGAAAAAATGTCTACAATTTTTCTTCAGCGGGTACTTTGAAACATCGAAGGATCAGTCAGTGGCAGCAACCAACGCGGTTGACCCGCCTGCAATCCTCCGCGCCGCGAACGATCCACCACCCAGCCACGAGCCTCGATCTGCTGGCCCTTCAGAGCTTGCAGGCGTGCATTGTCAAATTGTCCGACCAGATTGGGTGCAACGCGCAATACAAGTGAGTCCTGCAACTCGATCCAGATTCCACCGCGATTGCGCTGCACCTTGCTCACACGACCGCTGACCACGGCAAAACCAGAGCGCTGGATCTGCTCTGCTTTCAGTACAGGAGACTGCCGCCAGACGCCTCGACCCGCCTGACGCGCGCTGCGCTCGGCGGCTTGCTGACAGGCAACCAGATCGACATTCGGTGCCACCGCGACCTGAAAACCCAGGCCATCGGCGAGCATTTGCGCTTCGAGACTGGCGCCGCTGACGTTATAGAGGTGAGCGAGCGTACGCCCGTAATGGTCTTTGACTTGCTTGCCGAGGCGCAAACCGACTCGTCCGCCGCTATCGGCCACCAGCGCCTCAAGGCGTTTGCGTGCCGCCACGGCAAACGGTTCATCGCTGCGACCCTGCTTGCCCAGTTCAGGCGTGTTGAGGCCGATCATGCGCACACTGCGACCGTCGGTCAGGCGCACGGTATCGCCATCGATCACGCGCTGCACCGTCACCGTGGTCAGTTCCGAAGGCGTCGGGCAGAAGGCCTGCGCGCCGGACAGCCAAATCGCGGACATAAAAAAGGCGCCCGCGAGGGACGCCTTTTTCAGCAGTGAGGAAAAGCCCACCGGGCTCTTCAACCTTACTCTGCTGCTGGAGCAGGTTTCTTGCCGAAAGCACCGAAACGGTCGGCGAAGCGCTGAACGCGGCCGCCAGTGTCCAGAGTTTTTTGCTTACCGGTGTAGAACGGGTGGCATTCGTTGCAAACGTCGATCGCCAGAGGCTTGGCCAGGTTCGAACGAGTTTCGAACTTGTTGCCACAGCTGCAGGTAACTGCGGTGACTTCGTATGTTGGATGAATATCAGCTTTCATGATGTCTTCCTCAGGCTAGCGTGCCGCCACTCAACACTATTGTTGAATACCGCACGTAATTAGGCCGCGGATTCTACCAGACAATGTCAATCGCGCAAGCTGTCCCTTAGACCGACCGTCTGCTAGGCTCCCGACCCAATACGCGATCCTCTGTAGGAGCGAGCCTGCTCGCGAAAACGATCTATCAGCCAGCATTTTCTTCGCCTGACACACCGCTTTCGCGAGCAGGCTCGCTCCCACAGGCTATTTACACAGTCCTTTTAATCGTCCGTTGATAGAGATCCCCCCGCGTGCCCGACGCCATTCTGCGCCTTGCCTTGCCATCGCCCTTGCGCCGCCTGTTCGACTATCGAGCGCCGGTCGGCGTGCTGCGCGAGCAATTACAACCGGGCATGCGTCTGCGCGTCCCGTTCGGCCGGCGCGAGATGATCGGGATTCTGGTCGAGGTCACCGACACCAGCGAAGTGCCGGTGGAAAAACTCAAACCGGCGCTGGCCCTGCTTGATGCCACGCCGCCGCTGCCGCCAGCGCTGTTCAAGCTGTGCCTGTGGACTTCCCAGTATTACCAGCACAGCCTCGGCGACACCTTGAGTTGGGCACTGCCGGTGTTGCTGCGTCAGGGCGAACCGGCCGAGGCCCGGCAGGAACGTTTCTGGTCAGTGGTGCCGGGCGCCAGCGTTGATGACCCGCGTATCGCCCGCGCACCGCGCCAGCGTGAGGCGCTAACCACATTGGCTCAACACCCGCACGGTGTCGCCCATCAGTTGCTGAGCAAACTGATGTTGAGCAAGGACAGCCTCGATCTGCTGCTGGCGAAAAATCTGGTGCAAGTGGAAATCCGCCGTCATGCACCGGGCGCACGCCATGAACATTGGCTCGCGCAACCGGAGTTGCCACTCAATGCCGAACAACGCGCCGCCTATGAAGCGATTCGCGCCGGCTTCGACAGTTATCACGCCTTCCTGCTGGCCGGCGTCACCGGCAGCGGCAAGACCGAAGTCTATTTGCAGTTGATCCGCGAAACCCTTGAGGCCGGCAAGCAGGCGCTGGTGCTGATCCCGGAAATCAACCTCGGCCCGCAGACACTCGCCCGCTTCGAACAGCGTTTCAATGCGCGCATCGCCCTGCTGCACTCGGCGGTCAACGATCGCGAACGCCTCGACGCCTGGCTCGCTGCACGCGATGGCGAGGCCGACATTATTATCGGCACCCGTTCGGCGCTGTTCACGCCGATGAAGAATCCGGGCCTGATCATCATCGACGAAGAACACGATGGCTCTTATAAACAGCAGGAAGGTCTGCGCTACCACGCCCGCGATCTGGCACTGGTACGGGCGCGGCAGGAAAACATCCCGATCGTCCTTGGCTCCGCGACACCTTCGCTGGAAAGCCTGCACAACGCCTACACCGGCCGGTACGGTCTGTTACGCCTGAACGAACGCGCCGGCGGTGCCAAGCAGCCGCGCTTCCTGCGCCTGGACGTGAAAAGCCGTCCGCTGGACAGCGGCATTTCCGGGCCGATGCAGCAAGCCATCGGCCAGACATTGGCGAATGGGCAACAGGTGCTGGTGTTCCTCAACCGTCGCGGCTTTGCGCCAACGCTGCTGTGCCACGATTGCGGCTGGATGTCCGAGTGCTCGCGTTGTGATGCGCGAATGACCGTGCACCAGCGCTACGGCGAACTGCGCTGCCACCACTGCGGCAACGTCGAACGCACGCCGCGCCAGTGCCCGAAGTGCAACAAGGTCGATTTGCGCCCGGTGGGTGCTGGAACCGAGCGCGCCGAAGAGCGCCTGGCGATCCTCTTCCCCGATTACCCGGTGCTGCGGGTCGATCGCGACAGCACTTCGCGCAAGGACGCGATGAATCAGTTGTTCGCAACGATTCAGAAAGGCCAGCCGTGCATCCTGGTCGGCACGCAGATGTTGGCCAAGGGGCACCACTTTCCACGGGTCACGCTGGTGTCGATTCTGGATGCCGACGGCGGATTGTTTTCCGGTGACTTCCGCGCCAGCGAACGCATGGCGCAGTTGATCGTGCAGGTCGCCGGGCGTGCCGGGCGGGCAGAAGAGCCGGGCAAGGTGATCATCCAGACCCACCTCGCCGACCATCCTTTATTGGTGCAACTGACCGAACAGGGTTATTTCGCCTTTGCCGAGCAGGCCCTGAGCGAGCGTCGCGCCGCTGGTCTGCCGCCGTTCGCGCATCTGGCGTTGCTGCGCGCTGAAGCGCACAAGCCGGGGCAGGCTGAAGGTTTTCTTGACGAGGCGTGCAGCGAGGCCGAGCGTTTGCTGGTCGAGCAGGGGCTGAGCGGGATTGAATTGCTCGGGCCGGTGCCGGCGCCAATGGAACGACGCGCCGGGCGTTATCGTGCGCAGCTTTTGTTGCAGGCGACTGCACGGGCACCGCTGCATCGATTGCTCGCCAGTTGGCTGCTGGTGCTGGAGCAGATGCCGAGTGGACGGGCGGTGCGCTGGTCTTTAGATGTCGATCCGGTCGATTTGTATTGACCTGAAGATCGCCTTCGCGAGCAGGCTCGCTCCTACAAGGGATTGATGCCAGACACATAATGTATAAACGCCGCAGATCCAATGTGTGAGCGAGCCTGCTCGCGAAAGCGGTCTATTTGTCACCACACATCCACATCCTGCCTGCTAAGGTTGGCAAGCCCGTCTTCGCAACGGATAATGCCCAGTTTTTCCACCCGCGCATCGATGCGCCGCCGCGCTTGCGGTCGAAAGAGAAGACCATGAAAGACACCATTCGCCAGCTGATCCAACAAGCCCTCACCCAACTCGTCAACGAAGGTGTGTTGCCTGAAGGCCTGACGCCGGCGATCCAGGTGGAGAACGCCCGCGACAAGACCCACGGCGACTTCGCCAGCAACATCGCGATGATGCTGGCCAAGCCTGCTGGCATGAAACCGCGCGATCTGGCGGAAAAAATCATCGCCGCACTGCCGGCTGACGAAAACGTTACCAAGGCCGAAATCGCCGGCCCGGGCTTCATCAATTTCTTCCAGAACACTCAGGCTCTGGCTTCGCGCCTCGACGCCGCGCTGGCCGACGCCCATGTTGGCGTACGCAAGGCTGGTCCTGCGCAGCGCACCGTGGTCGACCTGTCGGCGCCGAACCTGGCCAAGGAAATGCACGTTGGCCACCTGCGCTCGACCATCATCGGTGACGGCGTGGCCCGCGTTCTCGAATTCCTCGGCGACGAAGTGATCCGTCAGAACCACGTCGGCGACTGGGGCACCCAGTTCGGCATGCTGATGGCCTATCTGCAGGAAAACCCGATCACCAGCGACGAGCTGTCCGATCTGGAAAACTTCTACCGCGCCGCCAAGCAGCGTTTCGACGAGTCCGAAGAATTCGCCGACCGCGCCCGTGGCCTGGTGGTCAAGCTGCAGGCCGGCGACGCCGAGTGCCTGGCGCTGTGGACCAAGTTCAAGGACATCTCGCTGTCGCACTGCCAGAAAATCTACGAACTGCTCAACGTCAAACTGACCATGGCCGACGTGATGGGCGAAAGCGCTTACAACGACGACCTGATCAACGTGGTCAACGATCTGAAAGCCGCCGGCATGCTGGTCGAGAGCAACGGCGCCCAGTGCGTGTTCCTCGACGAATTCAAAAACGCCGACGGCGACCCGCTGCCGGTGATCATCGTCAAGGCTGACGGCGGCTACCTGTACGCCACAACCGACCTGGCGGCCGTGCGCTACCGCAGCGGCAAGCTGAAAGCCGATCGCGCGCTGTACTTCGTCGACCAGCGTCAGGCCCTGCACTTCCAGCAAGTGTTCGCCGTGGCGCGCAAGGCCGGTTTCGTGACCCATCCGATGGAAATGGAACACATGGGCTTCGGCACCATGAACGGCGCCGATGGCCGTCCGTTCAAGACCCGTGATGGCGGCACCGTGAAGCTGATCGACCTGCTGACCGAAGCGCAGGAACGTGCCTACAACCTGGTGAAAGAGAAGAATCCGGAGCTTGCCGAAGACGAACTGCGCAACATCGCCAAAGTCGTCGGCATCGGCGCGGTGAAATACGCCGACCTGTCCAAGCACCGCACCAGCGACTACAGCTTCAACTTCGACCTGATGCTGAACTTCGAAGGCAACACCGCGCCGTACCTGCTGTACGCCTACACCCGCGTCGCCGGTGTGTTCCGCAAACTGGGCAAGGACTTCAGCGAAGTCGACGGCCAGATCGTTCTCGAAGCGGCACACGAGCAAGAGCTGGCAGCGAAACTGGCGCAGTTCGGCGAAGTGCTGAACAACGTGTCCGACAAAGGCACGCCGCACATTCTCTGCACCTACCTGTATGACGTCGCCGGTCTGTTCTCCAGCTTCTACGAGAACTGCCCGATCCTCGCCGCCGAAACGCCGGCCCAGATGCAGAGCCGTCTGCGCCTGGCCGCGCTGACCGGCCGCACCCTCAAGCAAGGCCTGGAGCTGTTGGGTCTGGAAACTCTGGAGCGTATGTAAGTTGGCTGCCAAGAAAAAACCTGCACCCAAGCGTGGCGCCAGCCGTTACCAAGCTCCTGCGAAGCAACCGATTCCGGGTTGGCTGTGGATGGCCATCGGCCTGACGGTCGGTGCGTTCATCGTGTTCCTGATGAAGCTGGAGCCGGGCAAGGGCAGCGACACGGTCAAGCGTGAGAAGGTCGAGCAGGCGCAACAGCAGAAAGCGTCGAAGATCGCCGAGGCCAACAAGACCCCGCCGAGCCCGACGCAACCGGTGAAGCCGAAGTACGACTTCTACACCCTGCTGCCGGAATCGGAAGTGATCGTGCCGCCGGATGCCGTGCCGGAGAAAACCCTGCCGACACCGCAAGTGCCGACGACTCCGGTCACTCCGGCGGAAGCGGCAAAAATCGACACCGCACGCGCTCAAGCGGCACTGGCCGGGATTACCCCGCCGCCAGCGCCACCGGTGGCCAAAGCGGCGCCGGTGACGAAGTTCTTCCTCCAGGCCGGCTCGTTCCGCAAAGAGACGGATGCCGACAAGGTCCGTGCGCAGATCATTCTGCTCGGGCAGGCGGTGGCGGTTGAGTCCGGCACGGTCAAGGATGAAACCTGGTATCGCGTTTTGGTCGGCCCGTTCAGCAACCGCGAACAGCTGACCACGGCGCAGAAACAACTGGCTGGCGCCGGTTTCAGCAACCTGTTGTTACAACAACGCCAGAGCCGCTGACAGTTCCCCGTGGGCACCTCACTCCGAGGCTGCCCACAATCACTGTGGTGAGGGGATTCATCCCCGACCGGCTGCGCAGCAGTCGTAAATCCAGCGTTCGCGGTGTGTCAGTCTTACCGCCATTGCAGGATTCAGGGGCGCTTCGCGCCCCATCGGGGATAAATCCCCTCGCCACAGTCATCACACACCATTCGTCTCCCATTGACCCTCCCGGTTGAAATCCTCTCCACCACCCCCATATGAATGGGCATAAGGCATTTTCGCCCTGCAGTGTGGAGACTCTTCCCTTGACCACCATCGTTTCAGTCCGCCGCCACGGCAAAGTCGTCATGGGCGGCGACGGCCAGGTTTCTCTCGGCAATACCGTGATGAAAGGCAACGCGAAAAAAGTGCGTCGCCTGTACCACGGCCAGGTCATCGCCGGTTTCGCCGGTGCCACCGCCGACGCCTTCACCCTGTTCGAACGTTTCGAAGGCCAGCTTGAGAAACATCAGGGCCACCTGATCCGCGCCGCCGTCGAACTCGCCAAAGAATGGCGCACCGACCGTTCCCTGAGTCGCCTCGAAGCCATGCTCGCGGTCGCCAACAAGGACGCCTCCCTGATCATTACCGGCAACGGTGACGTGGTCGAACCGGAGAATGGCCTGATCGCCATGGGTTCCGGCGGCGGGTACGCGCAGGCAGCAGCCAGCGCCCTGCTGAAAAAGACCGATCTGTCGGCCCGGGAAATCGTCGAAACCGCCCTCGGTATCGCCGCCGACATCTGTGTATTCACCAACCACACTCAGACCATTGAGGAGCAGGATCTCGCTGAAGAAGCCTGATACGGCCCCTGCGCCACGGCTTTTTTCTGCTTGAGGACCGCCAATTATTATGTCCATGACTCCCCGCGAAATCGTCCACGAACTCAACCGCCACATCATCGGCCAGGACGATGCCAAGCGCGCCGTCGCGATTGCCCTGCGCAACCGCTGGCGCCGCATGCAGCTGCCTGAAGAGCTGCGCGTTGAAGTGACCCCGAAGAACCTCCTGATGCTCGGCCCGACCGGTGTCGGTAAAACCGAGATCGCCCGTCGTCTGGCGAAACTGGCCAACGCGCCGTTCATCAAGGTCGAAGCGACCAAGTTCACCGAAGTCGGCTATGTCGGCCGTGACGTCGAATCGATCATCCGTGATCTCGCCGATGCTGCGATCAAGATGCTGCGCGAGCAGGAAATGACCCGCGTTCGTCACCGCGCCGAAGACGCCGCCGAGGACCGTATCCTCGACGCCCTGCTGCCGCCGGCTCGCATGGGCTTCAGCAATGAAGAAGCGCCAAGCTCGGATTCCAACACCCGTCAGCTGTTCCGCAAGCGCCTGCGCGAAGGTCAGCTGGATGACAAGGAAATCGACATCGAAGTCGCCGAAGTGGCCGGCATCGAAATCGCCACGCCGCCCGGCATGGAAGAGATGACCAACCAGTTGCAGTCGCTGTTTGCCAACATGGGCAAGGGCAAGAAGAAGTCTCGCAAGCTCAAGGTCAAAGAAGCACTGAAACTGGTGCGCGACGAAGAAGCCGGGCGTCTGGTCAATGAAGAAGAGCTGAAAGCCAAGGCGCTGGAAGCCGTCGAGCAGCACGGTATCGTGTTCATCGACGAGATCGACAAAGTCGCCAAGCGCGGTAACGTCGGCGGCGCTGACGTGTCCCGTGAAGGCGTGCAGCGCGACCTGCTGCCGCTGATCGAAGGCTGCACCGTCAACACCAAACTGGGCATGGTCAAGACTGATCACATCCTGTTCATCGCTTCCGGTGCGTTCCACCTGAGCAAGCCGAGCGATCTGGTGCCGGAGCTGCAAGGCCGTCTGCCGATCCGCGTCGAACTCAAGGCCCTGACCCCGGAAGACTTCGAGCGCATTCTCAGCGAACCGCACGCCTCGCTCACCGAACAATACTGCGCACTGCTGAAAACCGAAGGCCTGAACATCCAGTTCCAGCCGGAAGGTATCCAGCGCATTGCCGAGATCGCCTGGCAGGTCAACGAGAAAACCGAGAACATCGGTGCCCGTCGTCTGCACACCTTGCTTGAGCGTCTGCTCGAAGAGGTGTCGTTCAGCGCCGGTGATATGGCCAGCACGCACGATGAGAAGCCGATTCTGATCGACGCGGCGTACGTCAACAGCCACCTCGGCGAATTGGCGCAGAACGAAGACCTGTCCCGCTACATTCTGTAGAGCGGCAAGCTGCAAGCGACAAGCTACAGGCTGAGTTAAGCTTGCAGCTTGTTGCTTGCAGCTAAAGGCTGTTTCTATGATTCCTACCGACATCAAACTGCACAAAGCCTCGAAAACCCTGACGCTCACCTACGCGTCCGGCGAGGAGTACACCTTGCCCGCCGAATTCCTGCGCGTGCATTCCCCCTCCGCCGAGGTCCAGGGCCACGGCAAACCGATCCTGCAATTCGGCAAGCTCAATGTCGGTCTGAGCAAGCTGGAACCGGCCGGTCACTACGCACTGAAACTGACCTTCGACGACGGTCACGACAGCGGCTTGTTCACCTGGGAATATCTCTACGAGCTGGGGCGACGTCATGACGCACTCTGGGCCGATTATCTGGCCGAGCTCAAAGCCGCCGGAAAAACCCGCGATCCGGACGAGTCGATCGTCAAGCTGATGCTCTAGTCCGAGACTCTTGCTCTTTAGAGGGCATTTTCTAAATTCATCTGTTTGAATGCTCCGCTGCGTCGTCGAGGATCGGCCCGCTTGCGAAAAAAATTAAACTCGGGTAACCAATGGAGCTGGCAAGTTCCCTGCAGTGCTCTACGACTGTAAAGCAGCTATGCAGAATTAACGGTCACCCGAGCAGTAGTACCTGGCATTGGCTGTGGAACTGCACAGCAGAAAACCGGGTACTCGTCTCAGGACAATGGAGCGTCGTAGATGAGTAACAAGAATAACGATGACCTGAAGTACCAAGCCTCGGAAAACACCCTGGGGCTTAATCCCGTCGTTGGGCTACGCGGAAAGGATCTGCTGGCCTCTGCTCGTATGGTGCTGAAACAGGCCATTAAACAACCGATCCATAGCGTCAAGCACGTCACCCATTTCGGCCTCGAACTGAAGAACGTGTTGTTCGGCAAATCCGAACTGCAACCGGCCGGCGATGACCGTCGCTTCGCCGATCCTGCGTGGAGCCAGAACCCGCTCTACAAACGTTATCTGCAAACTTATCTGGCGTGGCGCAAGGAACTCCACGCCTGGATCGATGACAGCAGCCTGTCACCCAAAGACATCGCCCGTGGGCATTTCGTCATTAACCTGATGACCGAAGCCATGGCCCCGACCAACACGGCGGCCAACCCGGCGGCGGTCAAACGCTTCTTCGAAACCGGCGGCAAAAGCCTGCTCGACGGCCTCTCGCATCTGGCCAAGGATCTGGTACACAACGGCGGCATGCCGAGCCAGGTCAACATGGGCGCATTCGAGGTCGGCAAGAGCCTTGGTGTCACCGAAGGCGCCGTGGTGTTTCGCAACGACGTGCTGGAGCTGATCCAGTACAAGCCGATCACCGAACAGGTTCACGAGCGTCCATTGCTGGTGGTGCCACCACAGATCAACAAGTTCTACGTTTTCGACCTCAGCCCGGACAAGAGCCTGGCGCGCTTCTGCCTGCGCAACAACGTGCAGACGTTCATCGTCAGCTGGCGCAATCCGACCAAGGCGCAGCGCGAGTGGGGTCTGTCGACGTACATCGATGCGCTGAAAGAAGCGGTCGATGTGGTTACCGCCATCACCGGCAGCAAAGACGTGAACATGCTCGGCGCCTGCTCCGGCGGCATCACCTGCACCGCCCTGCTCGGCCACTACGCGGCGATCGGCGAGAAGAAGGTCAATGCCCTCACGCTGCTGGTCAGCGTGCTCGACACCACACTGGACAGCGACGTCGCGCTATTTGTCGACGAGCAGACCCTGGAGACCGCCAAGCGCCATTCGTATCAGGCCGGCGTGCTCGAAGGCAAAGACATGGCCAAGGTCTTCGCGTGGATGCGGCCGAACGATCTGATCTGGAACTACTGGGTCAACAACTACCTGCTCGGCAACGAGCCGCCGGTGTTCGACATCCTGTTCTGGAACAACGACACCACACGGTTGCCGGCCGCGTTCCACGGCGACCTGATCGAAATGTTCAAAAACAACCCACTGATTCGCCCCAACGCACTGGAAGTGTGCGGCACGCCCATCGACCTCAAGCAGGTCACCGCCGACATCTTCTCGCTGGCCGGCACCAACGACCACATCACGCCGTGGAAGTCCTGCTACAAGTCGGCGCAGCTGTTTGGTGGCAAGGTCGAGTTCGTGCTGTCGAGCAGCGGCCATATCCAGAGCATTCTCAACCCGCCGGGTAATCCGAAATCGCGCTACATGACCGGCGAAGAAATGGCGGCTAATGCCGATGACTGGCAAGAGAACTCGACCAAGCACACCGATTCCTGGTGGCTGTACTGGCAGACGTGGCAAGCCGAGCGCTCGGGCAACCTGAAAAAAGCGCCAACCAAACTCGGCAACAAGGCATATGCGCCAGGTGAAGCATCGCCGGGTACTTATGTTCACGAGCGGTAACTGACACACCTCATTTCCCCCGTGGGAGCGGGCTTGTGGTGAGGGGATTCATCCCCGATGGGTCGCGCAGCGGCCCCAAAACCTGCAATCGCGGCAACTGTGATTCTCCGCGTTCGAGGGTGTGCGACTGCTTCGCAGTCGATCGGGGATAAATCCCCTCGCCACAGTGCCCGCTCCCACAAGGGATTCGAGGTGATTTTGAGATCGACCCACAGGGCCTGAAGCATGCCGCAACCGTTCATTTTTCGTACCGTCGATCTGGATGGCCAGACCCTCCGCACGGCAGTACGCCCCGGCAAGCCTCACTTGACGCCCTTGCTGATTTTCAACGGCATCGGCGCCAACCTGGAGCTGGTGTTTCCGTTCGTCGCGGCGCTGGACCCGGACCTGGAAGTGATCGCTTTCGACGTGCCCGGGGTCGGCGGTTCCTCGACGCCGAACCGGCCGTATCGCTTTCCCGGGCTGGCCAAGCTGACCTCACGGATGCTCGATTACCTCGACTACGGTCAGGTCAACGTCATCGGCGTGTCGTGGGGCGGCGCGCTCGCGCAGCAGTTCGCCTACGACTACCCCGAGCGCTGCAAGAAATTGGTGCTGGCGGCGACCGCTGCCGGTGCAGTGATGGTGCCGGGCAAACCGAAAGTGCTGTGGATGATGGCCAGCCCCCGGCGCTACATCCAGCCATCCCATGTCATCCGCATCGCGCCTTTGATCTACGGCGGCTCGTTCCGCCGTGACCCGACGCTGGCCGCCAGCCATGCGGCGAAAGTGCGTTCGGCAGGCAAGCTCGGTTACTACTGGCAACTGTTCGCGGGCCTTGGCTGGACCAGCATTCACTGGCTGCACAAGATCCATCAACCGACGCTGGTACTGGCCGGCGATGACGATCCGCTGATTCCGTTGATCAACATGCGAATGCTCGCCTGGCGCATTCCCAATGCGCAGTTGCACATCATCGACGACGGTCATCTGTTCCTGATCACCCGCGCCGAAGCGGTGGCGCCGATCATCATGAAATTCCTCCAGGAGGAGCGTCAACGCGCCGTGATGCACCCGCATCCAACTCCGCTCGGCGGTTAAGCCCTGCGGCAGGCTTTATGCAGGGCTTTTGTAGAAAGTGCGCGGCAGGACGCCGCGCAGGCAGCAACCCGCAACAGCGTCTATGGTGTTCTGGTTCGGTGAGTTTGTTTTTTGACCTGAAGACGAAGGAGTGTTGAGTCATGCGCGACAAACCAGCGACGGGCGTAGTGCCCAGCCCCGCCGTGTTCATCAACGCACAAAGTGCGATCACCGGTCTGCGTGGACGGGATCTGCTCTCGACCTTGCGCAGTGTCGCCGCCCATGGTTTGCGCAATCCGATCCACAGCGCGAAACACGCCTTGAAACTCGGCGGCCAGCTCGGCCGCGTGCTGCTCGGCGAAACCCTGCACCCGACCAACCCGCAGGACACTCGCTTCGCCGATCCGGCGTGGAGCCTGAATCCGTTCTACCGGCGCAGCCTGCAGGCCTATCTGGCTTGGCAGAAGCAGGTCAAAAGCTGGATCGATGAAAGCAACATGAGCGATGACGACCGCGCCCGCGCACACTTTGCCTTCACCCTGCTCAACGACGCCGTAGCGCCGTCCAATACCCTGCTCAACCCGCTGGCGATCAAGGAGCTGTTCAACTCTGGCGGTAACAGCCTGGTGCGCGGCCTCAGTCACCTGTTCGATGACCTGCTGCACAACGACGGTTTGCCACGGCAGGTCACTCGTCAGGCTTTCGAGGTCGGCAAGACCGTCGCCACCACCACCGGCTCGGTGGTGTTTCGCAATGAGATGCTGGAGCTGATCCAGTACAAGCCGATGAGCGAAAAGCAGTACGCCAAGCCGCTGCTGGTGGTGCCGCCGCAAATCAACAAGTACTACATCTTCGACCTGAGCCCACACAACAGCTTCGTCCAGTACGCACTGAAGAACGGCTTGCAGACCTTCATGATCAGCTGGCGCAACCCCGATGTGCGCCATCGCGAGTGGGGCCTGTCGACCTACGTTGAAGCGGTGGAAGAAGCGATGAACGTGTGCCGGGCAATCACCGGCGCCCGCGAAGTGAACCTGATGGGTGCCTGCGCCGGCGGACTGACCATCGCAGCCTTGCAAGGTCATTTGCAGGCCAAACGGCAGTTGCGCCGCATCTCCAGCGCGACCTATCTGGTCAGCCTGCTCGACAGCCAGATCGAAACCCCGGCCACGCTGTTTGCCGATGAGCAGACGCTGGAAGCGGCCAAGCGTCGTTCCTACCAGAAAGGCGTGCTGGACGGCCGCGACATGGCGAAGATCTTCGCCTGGATGCGCCCGAACGATTTGATCTGGAGCTACTTCGTCAACAATTACCTGCTGGGCAAAGAGCCGCCCGCCTTCGACATCCTTTACTGGAACAACGACAACACCCGCCTGCCCGCCGCGTTTCACGGCGATCTGCTGGACTTCTTCAAACACAACCCGTTGACCCATCCCGGCGGTCTGGAAGTGTGCGGCACACCGATCGACCTGCAAAAAGTCACCGTCGACAGCTTCAGCGTCGCCGGCATGAACGATCACATCACGCCGTGGGACGCGGTGTATCGCTCGACCCTGCTGCTGGGTGGCGAGCGCCGCTTCGTGCTGTCCAACAGCGGCCACGTGCAAAGCATCCTCAACCCGCCAAGCAACCCGAAAGCCGCGTACGTCGAGAACGGGAAGATGAGCAGCGACCCACGCGCCTGGTACTACGACGCCAAACACGTTGATGGCAGCTGGTGGCCGCAGTGGCTGGAATGGATTCAACAGCGCTCCGGTGCCCAGCACGAAACCACGTTTACCCTCGGCAACCCGAACTATCCACCGATGGAGGCCGCGCCCGGTACTTACGTGCGTGTGCGCTGACGCTTAACCGAACTTTTCTAAGAAGACTGGATGAAAACCCGCGACCGGATTCTCGAATGTGCTCTGCAACTGTTCAACGAAAAGGGCGAGCCAAACGTCTCCACCATGGAGGTTGCCAACGAAATGGGGATCAGCCCCGGCAACCTCTACTACCACTTCCACGGCAAGGAACCGCTGATACTCGGGTTGTTCGAACGTTTCCAGAATGAACTGGCGCCGCTGCTCGATCCGCCCTCGGATGTGGAGCTGGCGCCGGAGGATTACTGGCTGTTCCTGCATTTGATCGTCGAGCGACTGGCGCAGTATCGGTTTCTGTTTCAGGACCTGTCGAACCTGGCCGGACGGTTGCCGAAACTGGCGAAGGGGATTCGTCATTTGCTCAATGCTCTGAAGCGCACGCTGGCGTCATTGCTGGCACGGTTGAAAGCGGGCGGGCAGTTGGTCAGTGATACCCAGGCGTTGGGGCAACTGGTGGAGCAGATCACCATGACGTTACTTTTTTCGCTGGACTATCAGCGGATTCTGGATCGGGAGGGTGAAGTCAGACTGGTGGTTTATCAGATCATGATGCTGGTAGCGCCGCATTTGTTGCCGCCGGTGAAAGTGGCGACTGAGCGGATGGCCCTGCAATACCTCGAAGATCACGACTGACTTTGCGACACATTGTTCACCTGTGGGAGCGGGCTTGCTCGCGAATGCGGTGGGTCAGCCAACATCAATGCTGAATGACACACCGCATTCGCGAGCAAGCCCGCTCCCACTGGGAACTCGTGGTGTTCCGGAGATTATCTGCATAAACAAAAACGCCCGGCCTTCACAGGCCGGGCGTTTTGTTTTGCCCTGAAGAATCAGGACTGACTGGTTGGTGTCGACGGGGTCGATGCAGCAGTCGGGGTGGCTACCGGAGTCGGTGCAGCGGCGGAGTTCGACGCGCTGGCCGGGGTTGCCGGGGTGGCAGGCTTGGCTGCAGCGGCAGGCGCTGCCGGTTTCGGCGCAGCGGCTTTCGGTGCGGCCGGCTTTTTCACAGCCGGTTTCTTCGCCGCAGCGGGTTTGGCCGCTGGCTTGGCGGCAGCGGTTTTCGCTGCTGGCTTGGCGGCTGGCTTCGCTGCGGTTTTAGCGGCAGGTTTCGCGGCAGCCTTGGCAGCTGCAACCGGCTTGGCCGCTGCTTTCGCAGCAGGTTTGGCGGCAGCCGTTTTCGCTACGGATTTAACTGCTGCTTTAGCCTTCGCCACCGGTTTGGCAGCCGCTTTGGCCAAAGGCTTGGCCGCAGTTTTTGCCGCTGGTTTAGCTGCGGCGGTTTTGGCTGCCGGTTTGGCTGCTGCGGTTTTCGCCGCCACAGGCTGAGCTTTCAGACCGGTGAGTTTTTCGATCTGCTTGGTCAGGGTTTCAACCTTGCTGTGCAGCGCTTTCACTTCATTGCGGCTAGGCACGCCCAGACGCGAAATTGCGCTGTTCAGGCGCTTGTCGAAAGCTCCTTCCAGCTCGTCCCACTTGCCCAGTGCGCGATCTTTCACGCCGCTGATGCGCGATTTGGCCGAGGAAGCGGAGTCCTTGGCGGCATCGACTTTTTTGCCGACTGCAGACTTGGTGAGCTTCTCGGCTTTCTCGCCGTCTTTGACCAATGTATCGAAGAGCTTGCTGCCGTCAGTGTCGATCTTCGAGTACACGCCTAAACCAGCCAGCCAGATTTTACGGGAGTAGTCTTCGACCTTCCCAATCCACGAGCTGCCTTCTTTATCGGTGTTCTTTTTACCAGCCATCCCGTTCTCCTTAAGATTTACGCGCGACGCGTTCGAGCAATGCCGTCAGCTCATCGAGCTTAGCAGAGAGTGTCTCAACGTCATGTTTAGACGGAATGCCGATACGATTCAAGGCGCTTGCTACACGGGAGTCGAACGCCTTCTCGACCTTGTCGAGCTGAACTTCGACACGACCTTTGAAAGAACTGACTTCGCTCGTGGCATCGTCGATCTCGGCATTGGCCGCTTCGAGTTTTTCGGTGACGACTTTTTTGCCTTTCTTTTCAACAGTTTGACCAGCCTTGATCAACTCTTGAAAGTACTCGCTGCCCTCTTGACCGACCTTGGCGTAGGCACCCAGGCCTGCCAGCCAGATCTTGCGGGCATAGGATTTCACGTCGCTCAGAGTAGAAGTCGAAGCGTCGATTTTTTTCTTCAAAATAACTTTGGCCATGGTGCACCTCACGCGCAGAAGGTTTGAGGAACTGCCCGCAGGTTTGTCGGGCTCAGGCACAAAGTAGGCAGAAAAATTAGAAACGGCACCCTAACAACTGACACAAAAGCTTGGTCGGGCAAACACGAAACCTGTGGGAGCGGGCTTGCCCGCGATGAGGGCGGCACATCCAGAGTTTGAGTTATCTGACCCACCGCCATCGCGGGCAAGCCCGCTCCCACAGGGATTCGGGACTCTGCAAAAAATGCGTCAGACCAGCGCTTTGTCGAGGGCCTTCTCGATCTCGGCTTTGATCATGCCGCTCATGGCCGACATCATCAGGCCCAGTTCCACGTCGACGCGGATCGAATCGTCGGCCACATGCACCGCACCTTTCACGCCCGAGCGCTTGAGGTTCAGGGTGTCGCCCGACCATTGCGGCTCCAGGCCATATTGATCGGAGAGTTTCTGCGCCAGTTTGTCGGCCTTCTCGCGGGCGGCTTCCTTGCCCAGGCTGTGCGCACGCTCAACACTGATTTTGGCCATTGAATGACTCCTGATTTTTGAAGATGACGATGAATGCTTGTCGGTAAATCTTGACCGCGTCTGCGGCAAATCGTCCCGAAGGTTGCCCATCTTACCTTTAGCCATTCCAAGACAAAGCATGGCTTGGGGATTAGAATGTCGCGCATTCTCTTTTGGTGACAGCGATATGACTGATCAGCGCAAAGGCAGCGATGCCGAACCCACCACACACTGCGGCTTCAAAAACGTTCCGGAAAGCCAGAAAGCGGAAAAAGTCGCTGAGGTATTCCACTCGGTAGCCGCCAAGTACGACCTGATGAACGACCTTCTGTCGGGCGGCATGCACCGTCTGTGGAAGCGTTTTGCGATCGAACTGTCGGGCGTGCGCAGCGGTAACCGCGTGCTGGACATCGCCGGCGGCACTGGCGACCTGACCAAAAAGTTCTCGCACCTCGTTGGCCCGACCGGCCAAGTAGTGTTGGCCGACATCAACGAATCGATGCTCAAGGTCGGTCGTGACCGCCTGCTCGATCTGGGTGTGTCGGGCAACGTCGAATTTGTTCAGGCGGACGCGGAAAAACTGCCGTTCCCGGACAATCACTTCGACTGCGTGACCATCGCCTTCGGCCTGCGCAACGTGACGCACAAGGAAGACGCCCTGCGCTCGATGCTGCGCGTGCTCAAGCCCGGCGGTCGCCTGCTGGTGCTGGAGTTCTCCAAGCCGACCAACGCGCTGATGTCGAAAGCCTACGACGCTTACTCGTTCGCCTTCATGCCACTGATGGGCAAGTTGATCACCAACGACTCGGAAAGCTATCGCTACCTGGCCGAATCGATCCGCATGCACCCGAATCAGGAAACCCTGAAGTCGATGATGGTCGACGCCGGTTTCGACCGCGTGACCTATCACAACATGACCGCAGGCATCGTTGCCCTGCACCGCGGCATCAAGCCCTGATGTTGCTCACCGGGCTGCTCGCCAGCGTCGAACTCGGCCTGAACCGGGTGCTGCGTCTCGACAGCACGGCGCTGCCGCGGCTGGCGCATCTGACCGGCAAGGTGATTGCCGTCGATTGCCGCAGCCCGGCGCTGCAACTGTTCATCCTGCCGAGCGATGAAGGCCTGATGCTCGCTTCGCACTGGGAAACCGGCGTCGACTGCACCTTGCGCGCTCCGGCTTCCAGCCTGATAAAACTGGCCGTGAGCAAAGACAAGACCGCGGTGTTGCACGCCCCGGAAGTCGAGCTGGATGGCGACAGCGGCGTGCTGCTGGAGCTGGCCGGTATCCTTCAGGATCTTGAGCTGGACTGGGAGTACGAACTCTCGCGCTGGCTCGGCCCGGTCGCCACGCAACTGGTCGGCGGTCACCTGCGCAGCCGCGCACGCTGGTATCAACAAGGATTTGCCAGCCTCAACCAGAATCTCGCCGAATACCTCGCCGAAGAATCGCGCACCCTCGTCGGGCAGCGTGAAGCCGAAGCGCGGTTCAGCGAACTGGACCGGATCAAACTTGATCTGGAACGTCTCGAGGCGCGTTTCGAGCGCCTTTCCCGATCCCTCGACCCAAGCGATAACGCATGAAGCTGCTTGCCGTCCGCCGTCTGTTGCGCATCCAGCGCGTCGTGATCCGCTACCGCCTCGATGACCTGCTGTTCGATCTGCCGCTGCCCTGGTTTCTCCTGGCGCTGCGCTATGTGCTGCCGTGGCGCTGGTTCCCGCGCAAGCCGCTGGAGCTGAACCGTGGCGCGCGTTTGCGCCTGGCGTTGCAGGATCTCGGGCCGATTTTCATCAAATTCGGGCAGATTCTCTCGACCCGCCGCGACCTGTTGCCGGAAGACATCGCCGATGAGCTGATGCTGTTGCAGGACCGCGTGCCGCCGTTCGATTCGCAGCTGTCGATCAAGCTGATCGAAGAACAGCTCGGCAAGAAGATCAGCGAAGTGTTCAGCCGCTTTGACGTCGAACCACTGGCCTCGGCTTCGGTGGCACAAGTGCACGCCGCGCAGCTGAAAAGCGGTGAAGAAGTCGTAGTAAAAGTAATCCGCCCGGGCCTGAAACCGATCATCGCCCAGGATCTGGCGTGGCTGTTCATCCTCGCCCGCGCCGCCGAAAAACTCTCCGCCGACGCGCGTCTGCTGCACCCGGTCGACGTGGTGCAGGACTACGAAAAAACCATCTACGACGAACTCGACCTGCTGCGCGAGGCGGCGAATGCCAGCCAGTTGAAGCGCAACTTCGAAGGCTCGCCGCTGCTCTACGTGCCACAAGTCTATTGGGACTGGTGTCGGCCGAAAGTGCTGGTGATGGAACGCATCTACGGCATACAGGTGACGGATCTGGCGACCCTCGCCGACCAGCGCACCGACATGAAAATGCTCGCCGAGCGCGGCGTGGAGATCTTCTTCACCCCGGTGTTCCGCGACAGTTTCTTCCACGCCGACATGCACCCGGGCAATATTTTCGTCAGCACCGTCAACCCGTGGAGCCCGCAGTACATTGCGATCGACTGCGGCATCGTCGGCAGCCTGACCCCGGAAGACCAGGATTACCTGGCGCGCAACCTGTTCGCTTTCTTCAAGCGTGACTACCGTCGTGTGGCGCAACTGCACATCGATTCGGGCTGGGTGCCGGCAGAAACCAAGCTCAACGAATTCGAAGCGGCGATCCGTACCGTCTGCGAGCCGATCTTCGAAAAACCGTTAAAAGATATTTCATTTGGCCAGGTGCTGATGCGCCTGTTCCAGACCGCACGACGCTTCAACATGGAAGTCCAGCCGCAACTCGTGTTGCTGCAAAAGACCCTGCTGAACATCGAAGGCCTTGGACGTCAGCTCTATCCGGACCTGGATCTGTGGAACACCGCGCAGCCGTTCCTCGAACGCTGGATGCGCGAGCGCGTCAGCCCGAAAGCCTTGCTCGGCAACGTGCAAAGCCAGTTCGAACAAATTCCGCACTTGGCGAATATGGCCCGCGACCTGCTCGAACGCATGTCCCAGCCACACGCTTACGACCCGCCGCCACCGTGGCACAAACGCAAGGACGACTGGTTCCTGCGCCTGCTCGGTTGCGCCCATCTGGCGGGCGGGGTGATCCTCGCCATCGGCGGCCCGCTGCACGAATTGGGGCATTGGCCCGCAGGGATCATGGTGGCCGTGGGCTTGTATCTGGTCGTTCGCCGATAGCCAGTTTCGTGATCGGCTGGCACACTGTTTCAACGCCTGAACCCGACTATTGAAGTGTGGGTTCGCTGTCGGAGTCGAAAATGAACAACTGGCTGGACGAGATCAAGTGGGACGCTGATGGCCTGGTGCCGGCGATTGCCCAGGATCACAAGACCGGACGCGTGCTGATGATGGCCTGGATGAACCGCGAAGCGCTCGAGCTGACCGCTGCGGAAAACCGTGCAATCTACTGGTCACGTTCCCGTGGCAAGCTGTGGCGCAAGGGCGAAGAGTCCGGCCATGTGCAGACCTTGCATGAAATGCGTCTGGACTGTGACGCCGACGTGATCATCCTGATGGTTGAACAGATCGGCGACATCGCTTGCCATACCGGCCGTCAAAGCTGCTTTTACCGTGTCTTCGAAAACGGCGACTGGAAAACCGTCGATCCGGTGCTGAAAGACCCGCACGCAATCTACTCCGCAGGACACAAACATGAGTGACACCCTGACTCGTCTGGCCGAAGTGCTCGAAGAGCGCAAAGGCGCAGCGGCCGACAGCTCGTATGTAGCTAGTCTGTATCACAAGGGCCTGAACAAGATTCTGGAGAAAGTCGGCGAAGAGTCGGTCGAAACCATTATTGCCGCCAAGGACGCCGCCATCAGCGGCGACTGCAGCGACGTGATCTACGAGACCGCCGACCTGTGGTTCCACAGCATGGTCATGCTCGCCCAACTGGGGCAGCATCCGCAGGCCGTGCTGGATGAACTGGATCGCCGCTTCGGCCTGTCCGGACACGTCGAGAAAGCCTCGCGTCCGTCCGCCTGAACAATTTCTAGAGAGGAACAGCAACATGGGCATTTTTGACTGGAAACACTGGATCGTCATTCTGGTAGTCGTGGTGCTGGTGTTCGGCACCAAGAAACTGAAAAACCTCGGTACCGACGTCGGCGAGTCGATCAAGGGCTTCCGTAAAGCCATGAACGACGATGAAAAACCGGCTGCTGATCCAACCGTGACGCCTGCGCAGCCGGTGCCACCGGTTCAGCCACAAGCTACCGCTCAGGCCAACCCGCCGCACACCATCGACGTGCAGGCGCAAAAAGTCGAAGAGCCGATCCGCAAAGACGTGTGAGCACTGACTAATGTTTGGTATCAGCTTCTCTGAACTGCTGCTCGTCGGCCTCGTCGCCCTGCTGGTGCTGGGCCCCGAGCGTCTGCCGGGCGCTGCGCGCACCGCTGGCCTGTGGGTCGGGCGGCTGAAGCGCAGCTTCAACGCGATCAAACAGGAAGTTGAACGTGAAATCGGTGCCGACGAGATTCGTCGGCAACTGCACAACGAGCACATTCTGTCGCTGGAGCAAGAGGCGCGGAAGATTTTCCAGCCGGTTCAGCAGGAGCCGACGCCGGTTGAGCATGTGGGGCAGCAGACGATTCACAGCCCTGCTGCCGCGACGACGCCACCAGCACCTGCTGCCGTTGTAGCTCCGACAGAAACGGCGCCAGCCGCCGTGGAACATTCTGTTGAACACGTTGCGCCAAACGCCGCGCCGATCACAACAGCGCCTCACGACACTACTCTGCCGCCGCGAGCCCCATGAGCGATCTCCCCGAAAACGACCAGCACATGCCGCTGGTTTCGCACCTCACCGAGTTGCGCACCCGCCTGCTGCGTTGCGTGGCGGCGATCTTCATCATCTTCGCCGGGCTGTTTGCGTTCACCCAGCAGATCTACACCTTCGTCTCGACTCCGCTGCGCCAGTACCTGCCGGTCGGCGCGACGATGATCGCCACCGACGTGTCATCGCCGTTCCTGACGCCGCTGAAGCTGACGATGATGGTTTCGCTGTTCCTCGCGATTCCGGTGATCCTGCATCAGATCTGGGGGTTCATCGCGCCGGGCCTGTACAAGCATGAAAAGCGCATCGCGGTGCCGTTGCTGGTGTCCAGCATCCTGCTGTTCTACACCGGCATGGCCTTCGCCTATTACTTCGTGTTCCCGCTGATCTTCAAGTTCTTCGCTGCTGCCACCCCGGCCGGCGTGGAAATGATGACTGACATCGCCAGCTACCTCGACTTCGTCATGACGCTGTTCTTCGCCTTCGGCGTGGCGTTTGAAATCCCGGTGGCCGTGGTGCTGCTGGTGTGGATCGGCGTGGTCGACGTCAAATACCTGAAGAAGATCCGCCCGTACGTGATCATCGGCTGCTTCGTGGTCGGCATGATCCTCACCCCGCCGGACATCTTCTCGCAGACCCTGCTGGCGGTGCCGATGTGGATGCTGTTTGAAATCGGCATTCTGTTTGGTGGCCTGATCAGCAAGCGCGAACGCCCGGACGAAACCGCTGACGATCACAACGACCAGCCGCCAGCGACCCAGGCATGAACCTGCTGTTGCTCGAAGAGGCCGATTTCATCGCGGCCGACCGCGTCGTGCTGCGTGATCGACGCCTGACCCACATGCAGGAAGTGCATCGCTCGGAAGTCGGCGACAGCCTGCGCGTCGGGCGGATCAATGGGCTGATGGGTTCGGCCGAACTGCTCCGGCTGGAGGCTGGTGAGGCTGAATTGCGCGTCAGCCTCGATCAGCCACCACCGGCCAAGCTGCCGCTGACCCTGGTACTCGCTCTGCCACGTCCGAAGATGCTCCGTCGGGTGTTTCAGACCGTGGCGACCATGGGCGTGTCGAAGGTCATTCTGGTCAACAGCTACCGGGTCGAGAAGAGTTTCTGGCAGACGCCGTTTCTTGAGCCTGACGCGATTCGCGAAAATTTGATCCTCGGTCTGGAACAGGCGCGCGACACCATGCTGCCGGAGATCATCATCGAAAAGCGCTTCAAGCCTTTCGTTGAAGACCGGCTGCCGGCGATTACCGACGGCACCCTCGGCCTGGTCGGCCACCCCGGCAACTACCCACCCTGCCCGCGCGCGCTGAACGAACCGGTGACCCTGGCCATCGGCCCCGAGGGTGGCTGGATTCCCTACGAAATCGATCTGCTGGCCAAATCCGGCCTGCAACCGGTGCAACTGGGCGAACGCATCCTGCGCGTCGAAACCGCCGTCACCGCCCTGCTCGCGCGCCTGTTCTAAATTCCACACCGATCCCTGTGGCGAGGGGGCTTGCCCCCGTTTGGGCGCGCAGCGGCCAGCGCTTTTCATTCTGCAGGCACACCGCATTCAGGCGTTTACGACGGCTGCGCCGCCGAGCGGGAGCAAGCTCCCTCGCCACAGGATCACGTCCCACCCGGATAAATGGTGTTACAGATTGCCATCACGCGGCCGATACAGTCCCCATAAGTCCAATTAGTGGTCCGAGGGGAGTCGTCGCATGTACCGTTGGTTAGCCGAGAATCTTGGGAACGTCAGCGTCAAACGCAAGCTGGGAATCGGTTTCGGCCTGGTGCTGTTGCTGACGCTGTTGATCACCTTTACCGGCTGGACCGGCATGAGCGGCATCATCAGCCGTGGCGACAAGCTCGGTTTCATCTCCAGCCTCAACGAGCTGACCAAGGACTTGCGCCTGGCACGCCTGGACTATGAAGCACGCCGTGGCGAACAAGGCCCGGGCGCGGTTACCGAGCTGCTGAACAAACTCGATAGCGGCCTGCAAACCGCTCGCAGCCTGATCGAACAACCGTCCGATGCGGCGATGGTCGATCAACAACTGGCAGCCGTCGCCGAGTACAAACGCGCTTTCGCCGACATGACCCAAGCCACCGTGCAACGCGAAGACGCCCGCAGCAAACTCGGCGCCAGCGCCGACAACGCCGTGGCCAAGGTTTCCGAAGTCGAAAAATCCGTGCTGCAGGGCGACAGCGTCGCGCAATTCAACAGCGTGATCGAGCTGAGCAAACTGCTGCAACAGGCCCGCTATCAGGTGCGCGGCTACACCTACAGCGGCAAGGCCGAGGCCGAACAACCGGCGCTGGACGCCATCGACAATGCCCTGAAAAACCTCGAAAGCCTGCCGGCGAAACTGCCGGAACAGCACATCGCCAACCTGCAACAGGCCACCGACTCGATCAAGGCCTACCGTGCGGCAGTCGCCCAGTTCCGCGACTCCCAGGTCAATAGCGCCAAGGCCCAGGCGCGCATGTCGACTCAGGGCGACATCCTGCTCGACGTCAGCAAAAAGCTCACCGAATCCCAAACCGTGGTGCGCGACACCGATGCCGCCCACGCCAAGAACATGCTGATCATCGCGACCCTGCTGGCCGTGGCCTTCGGCCTGCTGGCCGCGTGGGCAATCACCCGGCAGATCATCATTCCGTTGAACCAGACCCTGAAAGTCGCCGAGCGTGTCGCCGCCGGCGATCTCACGCACAA
Source organism: Pseudomonas sp. NPDC087817 (assembly GCF_044742875.1). NCBI lineage: Bacteria > Pseudomonadati > Pseudomonadota > Gammaproteobacteria > Pseudomonadales > Pseudomonadaceae > Pseudomonas > Pseudomonas sp. NPDC087817. Next base: position 3,455 of record NZ_JBIUVJ010000053.1, on the reverse strand, counting down.
CCTGGTCTCGCAGCGCCGCGATGAACTCGGTCAGTTGCAACGTTCGATGCAGAGCATGACCCAAGGCCTGCGCGAGTTGATCGGCGGGATCAGCGACGGCGTCACCCAAATCGCCAGCGCTGCCGAAGAGCTGTCGGCGGTCACCGAGCAGACCAGCGCCGGGGTCAACAATCAAAAGATCGAGACCGATCAGGTCGCCACCGCCATGAACGAAATGGCCGCCACCGTACAGGAAGTTGCGCGCAACGCCGAGGAAGCCTCCGAAGCCGCCGTCGCCGCCGACCAACAGGCCCGCGAAGGCGACAAAGTCGTCGGCGAAGCCATCGCCCAGATCGAGCGCCTGGCCGCTGAAGTGGGTCACTCCACCGAAGCCATGGGCGAACTGAAACGCGAAAGCGACAAGATCGGCAGCGTCCTCGACGTGATCAAATCCGTGGCCCAGCAAACCAACCTGCTGGCGCTCAACGCGGCCATCGAAGCGGCGCGTGCCGGTGAGGCCGGACGGGGTTTCGCCGTGGTTGCCGACGAGGTGCGTAGCCTCGCCCAGCGCACGCAGAAGTCCACCGAAGAAATCGAAGAGCTGATCGTCGGCCTGCAAAACGGTACCCAGCAAGTGGCGACGATCATGGACAACAGCCGCACCCTGACCGACAGCAGCGTAGAGCTGACCCGTCGCGCTGGCGGCTCGCTGGAAAGCATCACCCGCACGGTGTCGGCGATTCAGGCGATGAACCAGCAGATTGCCGCAGCAGCCGAACAGCAGAGCGCAGTGGCGGAAGAGATCAACCGTAGCGTGCTGAACGTGCGGGATGTGTCGGATCAGACCTCGGCGGCGAGTGAGGAGACCGCGGCGTCCAGCGTTGAGCTGGCGCGCCTTGGTACTCACCTGCAAATGCTGGTCGGCCGATTCAAGGTTTGAGGTAACTCATCTGCCTCGGTTCTCTTGGGACCGAGGTGATGCTATCGCTGGCAAGCCAGCTCCCACAGGATTTGTGTCGAACACATAGGTTGTGTTCAACCCGCTCACTGTGGGAGCTGGCTTGCCAGCGATGGCGTCCGAGAGTACGCCGCAGTTACAGAACCTGACGCAGGAAGGCCTGAGCCCGCGGATCCTTCGGCGCATCAAAGAACTCAGCGGGCGAGGCATCTTCGAGCAATTTGCCGTGATCGAAGAACAGCACCCGATCCGCCACTTCCCGGGCGAAGCCCATCTCGTGGGTGACGCAGACCATGGTCATGCCTTCCACGGCCAGGTTTTTCATCACATCCAGCACCTCGCCGACCATTTCCGGGTCGAGCGCCGAAGTCGGCTCATCGAACAGCATGACCTTCGGCTCCATCGCCAGCGCCCGGGCAATCGCCACGCGCTGCTGCTGACCGCCGGACAGGCGTGACGGAAACTCGTTGGCCTTCTGCGCAATACCGACCTTTTTCAGCAACTCCATGGCCTTGGCTTCGCGCTCTTTCTTGCCGCGCTTGCGCACGACTTTCTGCGCCAGACAGAGGTTTTCCAGCACGGTCATGTGCGGGAACAGGTTGAAATGCTGGAACACCATGCCGACTTCGCGGCGGTAGGCGTTGACGTCGGTTTTCGGGTCGGCCAGTTGCAGGCCGTCGATGCTCACCGAGCCGGAGTCAAACTCTTCCAGGCCATTGAGGCAGCGCAGGAAGGTCGATTTGCCGGAACCGGACGGGCCGATCACCACCAGCACTTCGCCCTTGGCGACTGAGGTGGTGACGTTATCCACAGCCCGAACCACCTGGCCACGGGTGTCGAAGACTTTTACCAGATCGCGGACTTCAATCACTTTGCGCGAGCCTCCGCTCAAGCCGGCTGGCGATTTTCGACAGCGGCAGGTTGATCAACAGGTACAGACCGGCGACGCAGAACAGAATCTCGAACGGCGAGAACGAAGTAGTGATGACTTCACGACCGCTTTTCAGCAGCTCGGTAATCGCGATCACCGACACCAGCGAGGTGTCCTTGACCAGACTGATGAACTGCCCGGCCAGCGGCGGCAGCACGCGTTTGAATGCTTGCGGCAGCACCACGTGGCGCATCGATTGACCGGCACTCAGACCGAGCGAACGGGCGGCTTCGTTCTGGCCACGGGCAATCGATTGCACGCCGGAACGGATGATCTCCGCCACATAGGCGCCAGTGAACAGCGACAGTGCGGCGATCCCGGCGAACTCTCGGGACAGGTTCATCACCGTGCCGATGAAGAAGTAGAAAATGAAAATCTGCACCAGCAGCGGCGTGCCGCGCACCAGCTCGACGTAGATGCTCGACAGGTCGCGAAGGGTCGGGTTGCTCGACAAGCGGCAAAGCCCGGTGACCAGACCGATCAGCAGCCCCAGAATCCCGGAGACCACCGACAGCCAAAGCGTCGTCCACAGCCCCCACAGCAGCGGTCCTGCGGCCCAATGCCGGGTCACACCCACGACGTCGCCTTCCGCGACATCGTCGCCCTGAGCGAATTGCAGGCTGTTTTCGTCGACGGTCAGGTGCTGCTCGTCACCGGCGTCGTTGCGCAGGGTGACCTGCGCGCTGCCGCCCTTGCGCACCAGTTCGCTGACGGTGGAAATGTCGGCGGCGCGCTGGGTTTCCTCGGCCTGATAGGCGAAGTACTGCGGCACACGGTTCCAGCGCCATTCGTAGGACATCAGCGACGTCGCGTAGTACAACGCGCCAGCCAGGCCGATCAGCACCAGCACGGTGAGGACGTGCCAAGGCCATTGGGCTTTTTTATGTTTCATCTGTTTTACAGTTTCCGAATTCTGTGTCGCCTGGAAGGGCCTCATCGCGGGCAAGCCCGCTCCCACAGGTTTAGCGGTGAACATAAATTTTGTGTTCGCCGCTAAACCTGTGGGAGCGGGCTTGCCCGCGATTGAGGCGACTCGGTCTAACTGACCGAGTGTTATTCCATGTCCTTGAGCCACTCGGTGCTCTTGAACCACTTGTCATGGATGCGATCGTAGGTGCCGTCTTCGTGAATCTGGTGCAGGAAGTTGTTGATGAAGTTGATGCTGTCGTAGTCACCCTTCTTCAAGCCGAAGGCCAAAGGTTCGTAGGTGAACGGTTTGTCGAGGAACACCAGCTTGCCGGCACCGACCTTGTTCACCGCCACAACGTTGTACGGCGCGTCGTAGATGAAGGCATCAGCCTTGCCGTTGACCACGTCGAGCACGGCTTCCTGCTCGTTGTCGTAGCCGTGGTACTTGGCTTTGGCGATCAGCTTCTTGGCGACCATCTCACCGGTGGTGCCGAGTTTGGAGGTGATGCGGTAGTCGGCGGTGTTCAGGTCTTTATAGGACTTGATGGTGCCTTCCAGCTCCTTGCGGATCAGCAGGGTCTGGCCGACAAAGAACGGTTCGCTGAAGTTCAGGCGCAGGTTGCGTTCCTGGGTCAGGGTCATGCCGCTGCCGATCATGTCGAACTTGTCGGTCATCAG
>NZ_JBIUVJ010000052.1:0-37960 GCF_044742875.1 Pseudomonas sp. NPDC087817 | reverse complement strand
GCGTGTGGTCTATGGACATCGAATACCTAATCTAAACCCTCACAAATATTCATTCAAACCGATGTCCATGGGTTGACATCTTTCCTTTAGATTGATGAATCCTTCGAAGTTTTCACGGGAATGCCTAGTGACCTTGAAGTACTGCGGCGCCGGATCAGGGCCCGGGTGCATCGGAGTACGGGAATGCCGGTCGGTGTGGGCATCGCCGGTACCAAGACCTTGAGCAAGCTGGCCAACCATGCGGCCAAATGATGGCAGGCCCAGAGTAGGGTGGGACGATCTGCGTGACCAGGTCAAACGTGACTGGGTATTGAAGAAGTGCCAGGCGTCCGACGTCTGGGGCGTCGGCCGAAAAATGACGAATCGCCTGGAAGGCATGGGTATCATGACAGCCTGGGATCTTTCCAAAAACGATCGCTGGATGCTCCGCAAATATTCAGTGTCGTGATTGAGAAGAAGGCACGCGAGTCGACCGGTACGCCGTGTCTTGAGCTTGATGAGCCCGATCCATCCAAACAAGAAATTTGCAGCAGCAGGACGTTTGGGAAGCGTCTCACCGAGATTGCACCGATCAAAGAGGCGGTCGCCACATACATGATGCGAGCCACGGAGAGCTCCGGGCTCAGCAGTCGCTATGCAAGAAGATCAGGGTGAGCATACGCACCGGCATGTTCAATCCGGAGGAGGCCAAATACGCCAATGGAGCCCTGGTCGAATTGCCGTAGCTGCCTGTCATTTAGTTGGTTGCTTGTGACGAGCATACATCACTGCCGTGCCACCTGATGTGCCTCTGGCCTGTAGTTCAAAGGCGTGCGGATAGCCTTTGATTAGGTCACTCAGCTTTTTGTAGCCATGAGTGCGTGGATCAAACTCCGGACGTAGTTTCGTAATGTTCGCGCCAAGCGCGCCTAAGTGTGCCCATCCATCCTCGTCAGCAATGTCGTCCAAGATTTTGGCGATGAAGCCCACTGGTGCCTTAGGCTTTTTGGATGGCTCAGTAACTACTGGCTTGGCCACATCAAGGGGCGCAACAGAAGCCATACTAGGCTCACCATTGATAGGTGCGATGACATCCTCGCGGAGTAACTCGATGTAGATGAATTTGTCGCATGCGGCCACGAAAGGCTTGGGTGTTTTCTCTTCGCCGAACCCGTAAACGGTCAATCCCTCTTCGCGTAGTCGAGAAGCCAATCGCGTGAAATCGCTGTCGCTAGATACTAAGCAAAACCCGTCGAAGCGGCGAGTGTATAGCAAGTCCATGGCATCGATGATGAGCGAACTGTCAGTGGCATTTTTGCCTTTGGTGTAGGCGAATTGCTGGATGGGTTGAATTGAGTGATCAAGCAGGACTTTCTTCCAGCCGCCGAGATGAGGGCCAGTCCAGTCGCCGTAGATGCGCTTCACACTTGCGACGCCGTACTTAGCAATTTCTTCAAACAGGCCTTCGACGATTGGCGCAGGGGCATTGTCAGCGTCGATCAACACTGCGAGTCGCTTTTGAGCATTACTGGCGGTATGCGTGGTCATGGTTCATCCTTGATTGAGCGCGTCACAATTTCTGTAAACGAGGATTCGTTCGCTCGTATTCATACCCGTTGAGGGGCACTTTATTTTGAAGGCGACGATGCCTGCTTAAGGCGTGAGTATCAAGAAATCGACGTCCCAGGATCTCCTCCCAATCTAGCAATTCCTTGCTTGATATGCCCCGCATTCTCGCCAATCTTTTCCAGTGCAACACGTGCATTGTCGCAGGCCTCAGATGACCCGCGCTGCTCCTCCAGCAGGACGAGCTCCATCAGTGCCGCTTCGATCGCTAGTTGGTTTTCGTACATTCTTGCCAGAACGTCGGGAAGGGAATATTGCTCGGCCATGACTCGACTCCGTTCGGGGGAAGAGCAAAGCGTAGCAGGGTTAGTGCTCTGCAATTCTTCAGCCCTCAGAGTTTGCGTTCCCCAAGCGCCTTTGAAAATAACGGCACGATCATTTTTTCTGAGGCGAGGTGCTTAAAACGTCTTTTATTGATAAATACGTTTGTGTAGCGATCTTGAATACCGCCAATTTACTTTACCTATGAAGTGGGGGGAGGGGGCAGCTATTTCCACTCTAAGTCCGAGTTTTAGAACGGCAAATCTTCATCCCTAATCAGTTCAGGCTTAGCCTCCGGATCTAACGTCGGTGGCGTCAGCGCTCGGTGAATGCTTTCAAGACGATCTTGTAGTTCGTCGAAGGTCACCACCAGAACGTCCTTCAGCCCGTTTCGATATTGCTCGAAGGCTTCCTGCTTATCCTCTTCCTCAGGAGTACGCCCAATGATGACAATGGCTGCAACAGCGTGGGCGTGAACGCGCTCTTTGAGGTCATGCGCTAGGCCGTAGATCTCGCGCTGCACATGGCTGCGCTGGCTGATGATCTGGCCGACTGAACCGCTGAGTTCGTACGACGGGGTATAGGTTTTCCTGTACTGCTTCCCAAGCAGGTCATGCTGGGGATGTTTGATCTCGATGAGCGCTAGATTGCCGGTGGCTTTCGCCGCCATGAGGAAGTCAGAATATTGACCGCCTCGGCCACTGAAATTCTTTCCACCTACGTAGGGCTGATCTGCGATTTTCTTTACGGGATACCCAAACGCCATGTCGAGAATGAAGGGGTTTTTGCTCAGGAAGGCCTGCCAACGAGTTTCGTTGGCATTGCTATCCATCATTTTCCGATAAACCTCAATGAGCTGGCCAAGTGTGACGAGCTCAATCTCTGCCTTGAGATTGAACAGCGTACGAGGTTCAGATTTCGCCAGAGTCGGGACACTTTGCTGCGCGAGCTTTGCCGCCTGCTGCTGGTCTTTCGGAGACAGCTGAGGGGTGACCGAGCCCAGCGAAACGAGATTGGCTAGCATATCTGGAGCAAGCTTCCGTGCTCGCGGCGGATAGAGTTCGGGGGCCGCTTTGTGCAGTAATCCGGTGTAGCAAACGAGCTTTTTATCCGCAGCAGTTTCCCGCTGGTGACGCTGTGTCAGTTGATCCAGCCGCTTTCTCAGCACCTCAAGCTGATCAACCCCCAGGAAATAGGTGCTGCCCTTGACTCGGGCATCGTTCCGACCCCGCTCTCCGTGGAGCATAATTTCTTTCACGCCTTCTAGGGAAGCCACCGCGTTGACTATGTATCGGTACTCGTAGTGGAACCCCAGACCATACCGCCAGTCCTTGGAGAGTCCTGCAGGCAGACCGCCCAGTAACTCTTCCACATCATACTTATCAGATGGATGAGCATAGGGTTGGTAAACGGGGCGAGTGATGATGATCGACTTGATGGTGTCGTACCTTGGCTCTCCATACTGCGGGTGAGTCGACCGTGGGTAGATTGGGTGGATGATCAAATCGTCTGGGGTCACTTCCAGTATCAGATGCCACCCAAGAGAGTCATTAGGGAGCGCCACGTCGCTGTAGTACACACGTGAGGCACCATAGATTTGATCCATTCCCCATTCAAACTCACCGTCCCCTTCCTGGGGGGCGTTCACTTCATCCGTATCGTACTCGAGGTCATCACGCTCAATCCGAAGGAAGGGGCCTCCGTCGGTGCGCTGCTGCATTGCGTACTGGGAGGGGCGCAGGGAAGGCATCGGCAGTCGTCCTCAATCGAAAGAAATTATTCCTTTGAATACTTTGCCATTGGAGCCTAGTCCAGGCTTTTGAAGGCGTTGAGTTGAGTTTATCGGGTGCCTCAGCTCCAGAAAAGCGAGGGTGTTGTTGCACAAGGACGGTAGATTTCATTCCATGAATTGATCAGCTTCGCATCATGATGCGCTTGTCCAGAGCGGCACTCTTCAATACCTGGCAGACTTCGTGGGCGGTGAGGGGATAGGTTGTGTTCAAATCATTCTGCACTCGAGTCACCTCGTAATGGCTAAGCCGTGGTATGAGGTGACGTCTATTTAGAGGGCGTTCTTAATGCTAAGAAGGCCCAGCTCTCGAAGTGATGGTCAAATCCGCCCGGCAGCAGCCGGGCGGGAGCTATCGATGAATTTTTGCCTATCTCACATGCTTCGAGATATAGATTTTGGGCTTCAGTGAAAAGCTCTTAACTAACTTGTGCCAAGACTCTATCGCAAGAAGAAACTGGATGGAGTTAAATTCCGTTATTCTCGTCATGTCGCGCTCGAATACAAACCACAGCGATGCGGTGGTTATCGCTTCATCAAATTTTATAGTGTTTCTTTTGATGAGCTCAACGGAGTCTCTAGATTGCTCTATATTGTAAATTAGTTCAGGGTTGGATTTAGATATTTTGACTGAGATGATTTCTCCGTCCTTAAATATGTCTGCGATCTCGACTTTGTATTTGCGCCTTCCTTTTTCGAGGGACTGGATTTCTGTCAGCTGTCGGTCGAGTAATTTAAAGCCACGATCATTGCAGATTTTTTGGTTGAAGTATGCTTCGCGATATGTGAGTTTGTCATCTACTTCTTCCTGCGCTGCTATTTTTTTTCTTTTCTCATCCTGCCAGGTTAAAAAGTTGGCCTCAACTAAATCTTCTTCAATGACAATTTCAATGTTGTCTAATGAGCGCTTTAAATAATCAATAAAGGTTTGATTGAATATGAACCATTCGCCATTTTTCAAGAAATATTGCAAATCATCATGAGTGACAGGAAAGTCCAGCAACTCTTTAAGATCTTGTGTAAATGACTTGGTGTCGTCACTTTGGAATTGAACAGTGATTGAGTTTATATCGTCTATATCATCGTTTTCGGCCAGGAACTTCGATACGGCTTGAATTTCAAGTGTGTTGCCAAGATTCTTCCTGCGATAACCATCTTTTAGCTTGGCTGAGATGCGGTAATCATAATCATGGAAGCTAAAACATATCGAAACCCCATAAACGTGAAACTCTTCAATTGTCACATCTCCCTCTCCTTTTTTTAGGCAAGCAAGGAGGACATTATCTAACTCTTTGGCAAGATCTTCAGTCACGGCCTCCAGTTTTGGAAGGTGAATGATCGTTTCACCTCTGAAACTGGTGTCGATTTGTTGAAAGACATCTGATAACTCAAGAGGATGCTTATCCATGTCCATTTGAATGGAGTCAGCAAAGATGATATTTCTCTCTCCCCATATTTCTTTGTCGGCAGCCTTGAGCTTTAAGTGGTCTACGGACTCACCAGGTTCATAACTGTCGATTTGAAAGCGCTGGTACGATGATACGTCCTGCCTCTTGGTGCCCGTAAAATATCTGCTTTTCTTCAGTAGAATGGAGTTTTCATCGGCCATACGAATGGCTAGATCGATTCCGAAGTCGAGCTGGATGAATTTAGAAAGATAGAAGTGCGATTTTCCTAGGCTAACAGCATAGATGCTTTCTGGGTTATCAGTTTTTTGGCAAAGTAGCATGCCGAAATTGAATATGTTTTTTGGTTCGGAGACGTTGTCATTGAAGAAGTCTCGATACGTAGTCCACCACCAAACTTCATTGCCAGCGATGTTTTGAGAAAAATAAAACGTGTATGTATAATCCTTTGAAATGATGGTTTTTTGCTCGATCAAACCGACAGCGTTGAGTTTGGCTTTGAGTTGGTCGAGCTTTTGATGTTTGATTTTGTATATGTTGTATGTGTTTGGCATGGCAATTCCCTTTGGGCCTATCATTAGAAGGCAAGTGCCAAAATGCCACTCGGTTGACTTTCATGCAATCGCATAAATTTAGGTGTTGGTTTGGCTGATGAAAATCAATGAGTTACAGGCGATCGGTAAGGGATGAAGATTCATAAATCGAAGGAAGTCACTGTCATAAAGCAGAGGCTGTACAAGTCAGGTATTCAAGGAGGCCATTGTTGTTCGCCAATTTTCTCTATGACAGTTCTGCTGGAATAAGTCGCTTCTTGGGAAGGGCGAGGCCCGGCTCACCTAATCAGTCGAGCATTTCTTTAATAATGGACGCGACATTCCTGGCATCGTCGATCCCACGGTGATAGGTACCCTGCCAAACTAGGCCCAACGACTCGACCGTTTGCTTAAGTGATTTAGGTCGATCGTCGTATAAGCCTGCATGCCATTTCCTGGCATTGAAATGCGGCAGGCATTCGAGCAGGGAAGGGCAGGCAGCAAAGCCAGCATCGCGCTCAAGCTGTCTTGCGTCATAGTCCCCCCACGATGCCCATGCCGCGTTTGGATACCGCGCAGCAAATGTTCGTAGCTCGTCGCCAACCTCTTGATAGGTTGGGGCTCCATCCACGTCCTCCTGTTCAATGGATGTCAGCCTCTTACAGAAATCAGTGAGAGTGGGGTTGATCTGGGGCCGAACGAAACGCTGGAACTCATCGATGATCTCAAGCGACTCCAAATCAATCACCACCAGGCCAATCTCAATCGTTTCCATTTGATCGGGGACGACCACAAGCGACCTAGGAGATTCGTGCAATCCAACCTCGTCACAAGTTGCCTCAAGGTCGACGCAATAGAGGTAGCGGTATGGTGCGAGGAGGTTATGGATTGCTTGGAGGTGAAGAAACTTTGCTTCGATGCTCATGGCATGGGAGACCTTACTTGGAGCTTGTTGAGATTAACCGCCCCATCTATGTCGATTGAATTGCTCACTGTCCACAAGGAATTGCTTAGAGCACGGGTCACGACATACCCACAACCATTAGGAACGTGATTGTCGATCTCGTACCTGCGCCACTCGATCATCGCTTGGGCATCAACATGAAGTGGCTTGCGCTCGATGAGCCAAGCTACCGCATTGAGAAATTGCCCGTGCGAAAAGACCAATATGTCTTGTGCCTGGTGAGTGGCTATGCGATCTAGGAAAGATCGTGCGCGGCCAACAAACTCCAGAAACGACTCAGCACCTTCTCCATCAATATAGGACGGATCTGCGTTCGCCCAATACTGGTCGACCCATGCTTTCCGTTGCCCTACGGTGGTGTTCACACACCTGGTCGGATCAAGGTAGGTAAATTCCTCGATTGGCCATGTTTCGTGTGGTGCTTCAGGGAATACGGAGATGGTCGCATCCGCAGTCGCTCGAGCCCGAGAGAAAGGGGAGACAACGATTAACTCAGGTGCACGGCCGACGGATTGCGCCACTCGTTTAGCTTGTTCAATGCCTTTTTCGGTGAGCGGGATACTCGCGTGATCAAGAGTAGCTGCACCGGCATTGGCCGCACTTTCTCCATGACGCACTAGCCTGACATTCTTCATTGGCTTACCTGTAGTTTCGCCGACATACGACACCAGTAGCGTTGCTAGGGGTATGGCTGGATTAGGGTAGGGGTGATGGGGTGGCATTTAGACTTCTGAAAGCTCGATCCAGTGAACTCCAGTATCGCCCGCATCCAGAGCAAACTGGTAATAAAGCAGGGAAGGGCGCTGCTCGGCGTACGACATCGTGGCCTCTTCCGTTGAAGAGAGACGCGTCGCAATCGCTGGGCCGTACTTGAGAGGCGTCGTCCCTTCGGGCCTTGTGCCCGCCTATGACTGGTGACCAAATGGCCTGCTAGGCTCCGATTTTGATCCGCGCAAAATTATTGAGAATTATGGCGGGGCGATAATTATGGTCAGCCAATAATTTAAATAATTCACAGTCGTTTGCTCGAGCGGGTGTCAGCCAGCGCCGCTATTCGAGAGATTGAATCCGTAGCCAGGCGCTTACCTTTTCCTGTTTGATCCCTAGCTTCGGCAGCTCCATGAGCGCGGCTTCGAGAGCGAGCTGATTTTGGTACATTCTTTCCAGCACATCTGATAACGAATATTCACCGTGCATTTTTCAACTCCATGTTGGGAAACGACAGAATAGTAGTGGGTGAGATTATGCGGCTATTAGCTCGAAGCAAACACCTCCGACTACTCCGAGCGAGCGGTAGGTCTCGATAATAGCTTTAGCCTCGATGAAGCACGAAAGCTGCGGCCTCGTGTTTGAGCTCAGAGGAAGGTGAGCGACGTTGCTTGTACATCAGGCACCATTTTCTGACGAGCATCCTTGCCTAAATGGGTGTCCGGTTTCATCAAACCAATAGACATTGCTTACGGCGAACTGAGCTAAGCATTAGATTTGTTCACGTTTCCTGGCATTCAGTAGGCCGACAGGATTAGTTCTGTCGTGCTGCCAGATTTCAGGTGCCCCGTTGCGTCCGTCAATATCCACCAGGTCTGTGCGGGCGGTAGATTTCAAACTCCGAAGCGGATATCTACTTTGGAGCACCTGGCACCCCATGTAATTCCCCCGCACTACCACCTTTTTATGGCTATGATCATTGAGATATAGGCCTTCAAGAGGGCATCAATACGCAGATTGGGAGCAATACCTACATGTTAACGACAGAGCACTTCAGCCGAGCCATTGACGATATCGCTGCTCACGGAGACAACGATACTCTACCTTTCGACGTCGATTGTCGATTTGTGGCTGAATCCAAAGATACCCTAGTAAGCGTGGCTGAAAGAATGTCGGCGGCAGTGGCTAGGGGGGGTAAAGAGTTTGCGCTACATAAATTCAACGGAGTATCTTTTTTTTCTGAGCGCTTGTTAACCCCTGCTGGCCCAGCTGGATTTAGAGTGACCACAAAAATACATCCGTTCTGGAATTTTTATTTCAATTCTCTAGGTGTTGCAATAGCTGAACGTCATGAGCCGCATCGTAGTGAACGTGCCCATTCGTACAGGTTTTCCGATGTGGGCCCAAGTTTTTTTGATACGAGTCAAAGCTGGCGCAAGTTCAAGGAGAAGACACTCGAAGACTGCCTCGCGGCTCCCGCAACTGCGGTCGTAGTGCAGACAGATGTTTCCAGCTTTTATGAGCATATATATCACCATCGAATTCAAAATTTTATTGATGAGCTGTTTCCTGATTCGCCGACAATTTCTGTACAAATAGACCGTATGTTGAGCAGTTTCGCCTCGGGCCGATCATTCGGGTTACCTGTAGGTGGGCAGTGTTCCAGGGTTTTAGCCGAACTCTTAATGTCGAAGATTGATCAGAGACTGACGGATGAAGGCGTTGTATGGCGGCGATATGTCGACGACTTTGTATTAGTAGCTGAAAATCAAAGCTCTGCTTATCGAGTATTAGCAACATTATCCCACGCTTTAGCTGATTATGGTCTCTCACTAAACAAAACTAAGACAAGCTTCTTGGCTGTTCCTCATTATGTAGACTTGGTGAAAGTGCAGCTAGGCGGAGATGATGAAGAGTCCAATGCTCTCCGCGCAATTGATTTGCGATTTGATCCTTATTCCGATACCGCCGAGGCTGATTATGAAGAACTCAAAGCGGCTGTACAGCACTTGGATGTAATGAGACTTGTAGGTGGGGAGTTAGAGAAGTCACAGCCTGATAACTTTATCGTCACTCAGGTAAGCAGAACCTTAAGGCTACTGGCTCCGCCGGTGGCGTTGGAAGTTTGTACAGCCCTATTGACGGGGGTTAACATGCATTCGTTTCGTGCATCGTTTTCTAAAATATTGAGAGGTATTTCGCAGCTTAGGGATGAGCCAGAATATGCCACGATTCACGAAGCTGTTGATAGTCTTTTGGATTCAGTACCACTACATTCGAGTCATTTACTTTCTGTAGACAGTAACTGTTTGCATTACTTACGTTCTCTCAGGTTTCGCCGTACAGATGCACGGGCTAAATATGTCGCCAGTCTTTACGCCTCAGCGCACACAGAGACTGTCGGTCGAGCCTGTATTGACTGTTGGCGAAGCTGGAAAGATAGAGATCGATTCATAGCGTTGCGCTCGCGCTGGGCAACATGTGGAGCGGGAGAGCAGAGAATGGTATGGCTTGCCGCGACAGAGTTTGGTGATGATGGCATGTATATGAAAAAGCAATTGCGAGCTTCAGTGTTGAGTGCATGGGGTCTTGGGTTTGATAGTGGAGGAACAGATCCATTCGCATCTGCTTACGTTAAGTGGTGTGAACAATGAATGGCCATAGGATGGGTGGAGATCCTCGGACAGTGGCACGGGAAATTTCAGGGGTGTTTGAAACTATATTTCCACATCTAATTCCCAAAGTTGTTAGTTATATTAATAGCCAAAATATTGCAATTCCTGGATTTGAGGAAATTGATCATAAGCTGTTGTCTGAAAGCAGTATTCAAAAATCGATGATTTTTGAGATTGCATCTGCGGTCGCTGAAAGTAGTCTGGTTTTCGGTTGTTTGCCGAGTTGGGATACCCTGCTGTTGAATGCCGTCACTAAACAGCGGTTTCACTATGATGCCGAAGTCCCTTTGGTTTTGGAAGAGGGTGATAAGGTCATCGCTAGAGTTACGGGGGAAAACTTAGTTAGGGGGTTGGCAAGCTTGGCGGGTTCGAAATCTCTGTTGCTTTCGGATGTGGTGATTGCTCCAAAAATCCCAGGGTGCGGTTGGATCTCATCTGGTGTCGGAGATTTCGCGATTGGAGATAATTTAGTTGAAGTAAAGTGTTCGGCTAAAAATTTTTCATCTGCGGATTATCGGCAGATACTTATGTACTGGCTTATGAGTTATCTGTATGCCATCGAAACTAATTCTACTGAGTGGAAGTCATGTGTGCTGATTAATCCCCGAGTCAATAAAATGGTGATAGTTAATTTTGATGAATTGGTTCGGTTAGTATCTCCAGGAGGGTCAAAGCTTCAGCTAGTAGAGAAATTCCGTGCCTCGATTGAGGTGGGGCTTAGCAGATTTTGAACGCGATACCTTGATGAGGCTAGTAGTTTAAAACATCCTGAGCATACGGAAACTCATGGCGTTCACTGGCGACGAGAGGAGAGGTTGCGTTCACTTCATTATGCTTTCGAGTCATCGAGAGGCTGCAGTACAAAGTGACATCAATGGGGAGGTCGATTCTTCGGGTCAATGGGCCCGGCTCGCTTGTTTGTCGAGCATTTCCTTGATTATGCTCGCGACATTCCTAGCGTCGTCAATCCCAAGGTGACATGTACCCATCCAAACCAAGCCTAACGACTCTACCGTTTGCTTAAGACTTTTCGGCTGATGGTCGTATAGGCCTTTGTGCCATTTTCTCACGTTGAAGTGCTGCAGGTCGGAGAGGGAAGGACACGAAGCGAGTCCGGCATCACGTTCAAGCTGTCGCGCATCATAGTCTCGCCACGAGGCCCAGGCAGCGCTTGGGTATTGCGCAAGAAACGCTCAAGCTCCTCGCCAACCTACACATAGACTCCTGCATTATCCAAGTCCGCTTGTTGAATGGATGTGAGCTGCTTATAGAAGTCGGCGAGGATAGGATTGACCTGCGGTTGAACGAAACGCTGGAGCCCATCGACGATCTGAAGCGATTCCAAATCGATCGCCACCAGGTCAGTCTCAATCGTTTCCATCTGATCGGGTACGACTGCAAGCGGCCTTGTCGATTCCGACTCGATACCTCATTACAGGTTGCCTCGAAGTCTCCGCAATAGAGGTAGCCGTAGGGTTCGAGGAGGCTTGGATAGATTGGAGAAAGGAATTTCGTTCGAATGCTCATAGGACTGGCGTCCTATCAAGCCTAGACCGCTCATACCCTGATAGGGTGCGCTCATCCAGCGGGTTACGGTTCGGCTATTGAAAGTACGCGCGAAGCGATGTACTGTTCATTTGTACAGTATTTTGGTGCTCTTTGGTGCTCAGACTGCCTATTTTTCAACGCGCGACCTACCTGTTCGTGCGTGGGGTTTCTAGGCAAATGGCGCGACTATCGCCAGTCAATGCGGTATTCAGGGATCTCGAAATAGATGGAGCTAGAAGCAGGTCTGGTGGAGTTGGTCTTGTTCATGAGTATTCGTTAGGTAGTCCGTCGATCTCCGTTTTGAACGCCCAGCAGTGCTCAGAGCGCTATCCGTGCCCTCACGTAAATGCTTATGGTCGCCATACGCAACATCACTGAACCTTCCCAAAATAGTTTCACCCGGTGGCCCCGTAGATTCCGGCAGCTTGCTATCTAGATAAGGTATTAGACGCTAGAATGACAGACGTTAAACTGGGAATGGTTGAAACCATTACAGAAAAAAGCGCTTTTTTATGGCCATATATTTGGCGGGTGACTGAGCACGGTATGATCGTACTCGGCGAAATTCATAAACCCATGCAGGTTAATTCAAAAAGGGAGCTCCGAAATGGAAGAAGGCAACTACAAAGAGGAGCTTTCGGAAAGCGGAGAGGCTACGGGAATTGAGCGAGACTCGGAAGAAGAGTTAAGTCTTGAACCCTTTGACTCGGACTCTATTTCCATAGACCAAAAATCCATACCAATGGATACACTCATCAGGCGACTTAATCAGAAATCTATTCACTTGAGTCCAAGCTTTCAGCGAAATGAAGTATGGGATGACAAGCGAAGAAGTCGCCTTATTGAGTCCATTATGCTAAAGATCCCTTTGCCAATGTTTTATGTGGCGGCCAATGAGCTTGGCCAATGGGAGGTTGTAGATGGTCTGCAGCGCTTATCTACAATACGAAATTTTATCTTGGGCGATAACGGTAATTTTCTAAAGTTGTGCGATTTGGAGTTTCTTGGCAGTAAGTACAACGGAAAATATTTTAGTGATTTTAACGCGGACGAACGAGATATCCGTCTTGTGAACACCGTTATGGAAACTGAAATGCGTTTCACTGTAATTAATCCGGGTACTCCAGAAGCGGTTAAGCGGAATATTTTTAAACGAATCAACACTGGCGGGATGCCGTTAACGGCGCACGAAATACGTCATGCGCTTTACGAGGGGGAATCTTCTAAACTCCTTCGGATTTTAGCCGAAAGTCAAGAATTCAAAACGGCGGTTGACAGCAATATCAATGACACAAGGATGGGAGCGCAGGAACTAATATTGAGGTTTATTTCTTTCATGGTGTTCGAGAGGCGGGACTTCAAATCAAGCATGGACTCTTGGCTGAGCAACACCATGCGCGTAATTAATTGCATGCCTCAGCTTGATGAAAAACTCATGCATAAGATTTTCCAAAATTCATTAGTTCCTACAATTCATGTCAGAAATACCGAAGCGATCAAAGAACGTTTCAAGCTGGCTATGATCAGGAATAAGAAAATATTTGGAGTTCATACGTTCCGTAAGTCCTTGCCGTCCGGAAAGAAGACGCCAATAAATAAAGCGCTATTTGAAATCTGGTCTAACGTTCTATCCGAGTTGACGGAGTTTGAATTTGTTATTCTTGAAAGCCGCAAAAGCAATCTTGTAAGCAAGTATGAGACAGTTTTAAATGACGAGGTCTTCCTGAACTCAATAGGAAGAAATTCATCCCAATCAAAGGACGTAGTTGATCGATACCTTGTAATACTAGGCATTGTTCAGTCGACTATCATGGAGAGCAAATGATCACTTCCATTTCATTAAGGGCTTTTAAGTCCCTGCCAAACAAAACCATTTCCACCAGTGCGTTGACGGTGTTGTCCGGACTTAACAATAGCGGCAAAAGCTCTATCATACAGGCTATTAGGATGTATGACCTTGCCGCAAAGGGTGGATCGCCGTTGCTTGAGGGGCACGGTTCAATTTCTGAGATTCGCTCAAAATTCTCAACTAAAGATGATCCAATTGAAGTAATAGTAGAAACAGCCGGCGAAGAAAAACACACACTCACAATCAGTGAGGGATCTTGCAGTCACCCGTCTTTCTCTCCTGTATTTAGTTATATAGGTGCCGGCCGCCTTGGCCCACAAACCGTACTACCCTTGCGGCGCTCTATTGAAGAGCTACCCTATATTGGTGAAAAAGGAGAGTTTGTTTTTGATTTTATGCAAAAAATGGGTGATGCAATTATCCCAGAAAAACTTCACCACCCCGAATCGCAAGGTGTAACCCTGGCTTTCGAGTTGGCGGGATGGCTCAGTGAAATCGCGCCTGGTGTAGTGATCGAGCTTTCTACCGATCACAAAGCTGACTTCGCAAGGGCAGAGTATGATAGTTTCCGTCCAGCAAACGTTGGATTTGGCCTCAGCTATACACTGCCAATTTTGACTGCAGTTCTCGGTATGGCTGCAAGTTCACCCTCGGCTGGCTGGGGAGAAGGTTGGGGTGATAAATGGGAGCAGCAACGCACTAGCAATGGCACCCTCGTGATTGTAGAAAACCCTGAAGCCCACTTGCATCCGCAGGGGCAAACAGCCATGGGGCGTTTACTCGCTTTAGCTGCTTCTTGCGGTGTTCAGATCGTCACGG
This sequence comes from Pseudomonas sp. NPDC087817, assembly GCF_044742875.1. Classification (NCBI taxonomy): domain Bacteria; kingdom Pseudomonadati; phylum Pseudomonadota; class Gammaproteobacteria; order Pseudomonadales; family Pseudomonadaceae; genus Pseudomonas; species Pseudomonas sp. NPDC087817. Next base: position 23,803 of record NZ_JBIUVJ010000052.1, on the reverse strand, counting down.
AGACTCATAGTGATCACCTGATTGATGGTATCAGAATCGCGGTTAAGGAATCGCTGATCAAAGCCGAGGATATCTCACTGCACTTCCTATCTAAGAGCAAAGAGGGTCTAACCGAAATTGTATCTCCCACTATCAATGATTCCGGGAAGTTGGACTATTGGCCAGATGGTTTTTTTGATCAAACACTAAAAAATAGAGCTATTCTTGCCAGAAGGAACTAGGCGCGATGGAACACTTGGTCTGCTTAAATACAAATAGCTTTCCAGCAGATAATCCAGCGGAAGGATATGCTCTTTTCGAGGATGCGCTACAGGGCTTGCTGCAACTGAACAGCGGCGCAGATCGCTTTACACTCTACGTAGATAGCAATATAGAGGATATTTCGGGTTTTTTAATTGGAGAATCGTTCACGTATCAAGATTTTTTGACTCGATTAGCAGATGAGAACGAGCGCGACATGCTCCTTTTTTTAACTGAGATTGATGATAAAACACCCGCTTTAGATCATCTCGAGGAAGAAGTATTCAACCAGTTGGCTGAATATAGCTTTTATATTCCAGGTCAAGCCGCAGCTAAGTATCCAGATGTTCTAAGTTTGGCTTTTTTCACCAATGCCACTATGCTCAGCATTAACACTGCCGAGATTTGGAATGTTTCAAAAATACCTTTAGCCCGGACTGCGGATGGATCTTTCACGGACGAAACCCTATCCGTGAGCAATATATCTTCGGAGCAGCACGGAAAGGATCTTCTTGAGCTATTTCGTAATAACGACATTTTTGCAATCTGCTGTAACCACCATGTAACCGAATATTTTTATGACTGGTTTATAAACCTTACAGACGAGAATAAACATCGAGTCGCAGACAAAATGAGGCTGGCAGTCGAACGGGAGTTCAAAGGAGGAAGGCCTCTCATTGACACTCTTGACGACGCTGAAGGTTTGAAAGAGATCAGATTTTCTGCGCACGCTGGCGGTGCGATTCGCGTTCTATTTAAAGCGTTAACTGCTCCTAAGCATGCTGTGCTTGTAGGGTTTATAAAAAAGCGCAACGACGAAGGCTATAAATATAATATCGATAAAGCAAAAAAACTTCTCAAAGATATTTGACATCTGATTTTGAGTTCAAGTAGAGCTCCCGAGTTCAGACTCAGCACCTTTTCCGCATTGTAGTGGAATACCTCCGCTTGCCCATTTGTGACCAGCGCATACATGTTGGTGGCGGCGCAGGTGAAACGTTAGCGTCCGGTGAGCTCACTTATTCGATCCCGGTCATAAGGGTTCCATGGGCCAAAGAAGCTCTCCCCCAAGCTCTTTTTAGCCCAAGTCGTCTACCTTGTAGACGTTCTATCTGTGAGGGGAAAGTTTGTGTTCAATTCATTCTGAGCCGAGTCATCGCGTGCCGATTATAAGGCTCCAGTATGACGTGACGCCTAGAGCGAGATCGATTCTTTGGGCCAATGGGCCCGGCTCAGCAATTAGTCCAGCACTCCCTTCACGATGGAAGCCACATTTCTCGCATCGTCGATACATCGGTGATAGCTGTCCTGACCGCCTACTAGTGGGTAGTCAGCGATATTGGTTGCCAACATGCGTTCAGCATCGGCGTCAACGCGCTACCTCCCTGTGTCTTCAGAGGCTAGATAGGGCCTTTTTCCTGCCAGAAGCGTATGGCACCGTGCTACCTTTCCTCTTTTGTGGCTTCATTCCCAGCGTTCTTATGGCTTAACAGTAACCAATCTCAAAGTCGTCATTGATTACCGCTGGTGGATGAGCTCAGGGCAGCAGGCGATTACTAGCCTGGGTGATAGAAAATCGTAAAAGGCTGGTATTGAGTGAGTTCTCTAAACGAGTCAGGAAACAAAGCATCCCCTCAGGGCAGTGCGAAAAACGATCCATCGCAAGAGCAATTGGCACCCGACGATGCATCATGGCAGAAAAAGGTGCACGTTTTTGCGCAGTGGTTGCTGAGGAAGATCAATGCTCATGACGCCGCATCATGGACTGCTGGCAACGCGTCTGGTTACAAAACAGGGCATAAGGCAGGCAAGGAGCTTGGCCATCTAGAGGGCTTAGAGGCCGGTCGCAAGCAAGGTCATCAGGAGGGGCACAGGGAAGGGTACGATGAAGGTCATAACAAGGGTCATCACGATGGGTTCGAGTGCGGCCACGAAGTAGGTTTCGAAGCTGGAAAGCTGGTATTGGAGCTGAACCCTGGCGTTCGCCCTACTGATGCCACACCTGGCGTGGACATCAATCTGTTCGAGGATTTCGATTTCCCTATTTCTTCGGAGCTTGAGCATCGGATACGTGAGGATATCCGAGCAAAGCTACCGGACTACCAACAACCTACAGACCCCCAGTGGGAAATGATCCTGTCTCGACACCCGTCGACCTACATCGTGGCCGGCGCCGGCAGTGGCAAGTCCACCACAATGGTACTGAGGTTGCTTGTGCTCCGGTACTACTTGAATGTGCCTGAAGACTTAATCACTGTCGTGACCTTTACCCGTGATTCTCGCTTCGATTTCATCTCCAAGGTCATCAAGGTTTTCAAGCTATGGCAAATCCCCATGGACGAGAAAAAAGGCAAGACGTTTGTCCGAACCTTCCATTCTCGAGTCCTCGACTTCTTCGCGTGGTCGCCGTTACTCCAAGGCTCCAAGGCCTTCGAATTCCTCAGTAAAGACGCTACCGCCGAGGACGAAGAGCCTGAAAACGTACTGGACGTTCGGCTAAACATCAGGCAGTTGGATCTGATGAATCGCTGCTACCAGAACCTTTTCGAGAACAACGAAAAATTCCGTAATCTGATCATTGAGCTGGTTAGACATGCCACCTCCATCGGGGAGCCCCTCAACCCAGAAGACCCTGAGCACGCCAAGCGTATCGCAGTGATAAAGCGCTGCTCTCGGCGAGACCGCGAAACCTGCGAATCTGTCGAGGCGCTTTGGCGTAAGGCCGGACACTGGCCAATGCCTGGCGTGACCGCTGACCTCGTACCGATCAAGTTGAACGGGCAAACATTTTACGCGAATGGTTACGCAGAAGATCTGAAGGCCTTGGTGGTGCTGGGCGTCGATCGGAATGAGCCGGATACCGTCACGGTAGAGAACGGTAAAACCAATCTGTCACTTGCCATGAACATGAGGCGGCTGTTCTTTAGGCTGTTCTACTCGCAGCGGGTCTTGTACTTCACAAATTACGACGAGGCCAAGTGCTCGCTGGAGACACTCAGGGGAGAAGTGTCTGAGATCCCCAAATTTGGCTACCAGGTTGATGGGGATATCAAGCCTGTCCCCATCATGCAAGCCTTCCACAGTGCAGCATCGTTTCTTGAGAACCTAGGGCTGGATGTAGCTAAAGCCATCAAGGGGATGAACTTCACTAAGAGGGATATGGACGGGAAATTCTTCGAGGCTCTTGGCTTGTTCTGGCCGGCATTTGAGGACTTCCTCGCGAATCAAAGCCCAAAAGTCTTTACCTTTAATAAGATGTTCGCCATGTACAGCGAACATGCAGAAGAAAACTTCAGCAAGCTTCCTGAAGGCGTTCTGAAATCTCAGATGGTCACGCTTGTTGACGAGTTCCAGGATTGCGGTGCTAACACAATCAGTTGGCTGCGAGGCGTGCTGACCGAGCTTCGACTGCGGCGTTTGGAGTATCGGTCGCCGCAAGGCCCGATTTACCCATCGCTCATGGCCGTAGGGGATGACTGGCAAAGCATCTACGGATGGCGAGGTAGCTCACCCAAGTTCTTCCAGCAATTCGAGAACTATTTCCCATCACCCTCGACTCTGCCGATCCTGATGCAGCAGAACTTCCGGTCACAGCAAATGGTGATCGATGCAGCCGAAAGTATTGTGAAACACACGCGTTCCATTGAGAACAAACACGGCCTGGCTGGGCACCCAGACATGATCGGCTTGAACGTCCCTGTGCAGCTATGGCGGCGGGATGATCAGCGCCTGGTGGATCTGGTCAATGATCACTATGAGGCCGGGGACAAGGTAATGGTGTTGTCGCGATCCAGGAGCACCCTGGATGAGGTATCGAAGAAGCTAAGCGACACGCTGCAGCGGGCGAGGCGGGAGAGGCAGGCCGACAACATCCGTATGATGACGTACCACGGGTCGAAAGGTCTTGAAGCGGATGCCGTCTTCCTCGTAGGCGACTGTGAGCAACTGTCCTCCTCGAATTGGCGAAACCAGGCCTACACCTTGGCAGGCTTGGTCATGAACGGAGAGGCCAGGGCCTATGATTTTGCTCAGGGCGAAGAGGTGATGCGGCTAGCTTATGTGGCTATCACTCGGGCCAAGGTCAACTGCTACTGGTTCCTTGATCCGCCGAAGCCTGCCAGCAAAGGGTTTCCAAGAGCTTCTGCGAAAATTGACAAAGAACAAGCGTTCTTTAGCGATTACAGGCGATAACAAGAGGCGTCTGAACCAGGTGGGGCATTGGCCTTTTGGTGAATGTAGATCTTTCACAGGGTCTGATGAGTATGTCCAAAGTCATGTGCATATGCGCACGTGATGAGTGTGGAGAAGGGGCGGGCATGAGTGCTTTCATTAAGCTATTGGACGACTAGCGTTGCCAGTATCTTCAGAGCTCTCATAAGTAATGCTGGTGACATACCAAACCGCCTCGCCAGTCGGAGTCAGCACCACAGCCTCGTCACCTTGCCCCTTCTTTAGCAGTGCTCGGGCCATAGGCGAGTCGATTGAGATGTAGTCGTTACGCCCGTAAATTTCGTCGTAGCCCACGATTCGGAATTTCTTGAGCTCTCCTTCATCATTTTCAACCTCTACCCAGGCTCCAAAAAACACCTTTCCTTCCTGCTCGGGGGAATAGTCGACGACCCTGACGTCCTCCAAGCGTTTGCGCAAATATCTAACCCGTCGATCAATTTCTCGCAGCAGCTTTTTGTTGTATTGGTAGTCGGCGTTTTCGCTCCGATCCCCAAGGGAAGCTGCCCAGGTGACTTTTTGGGTGATCTCTGGGCGATAAACACGCCATAGATGATCGAGCTCTGCCTTGAGGGTGTTGTGGCCACCGCGAGTGATGATGTTTGTGGCCAAAGCGGCCTCCTTTGAAAAATCTGCATGCCCTAGGGGGGCGAAGCAGCGTGCCTTAAGGGCGAAGATCAGAATCTCGTGGGGCTTGACGAGTTTGCCCAAGAAATAGGGATAAAGGCTACCATGCGCGCGCTGACGTTCGTACTGGATAGAGATTGAGGTAGGGAGAGGGCTGAAATACCGCCGTTGAAAAGAATGATCGATGCCTCTGAATACTCGCACCCTGGGCAACCTGTCCTCTTTACTGCCCCTTGAGTATTTGAGCAACTTACTGGCTGTAAAAATGCTGCCCCACGAGGCTTCCCAGCAACTCTTCCAGAGCCATCAACTCTTCAAGATCCAGTTCAAATGGGTCATAGCTCTCGATGAAATTGGTGATCTTTTCGTAGTGGTAATCGAGCACCTTACTGACGACGAACTTGCCCTTGAGAAAGTGCACTTCACCTCTACTTGCAGGATGAAGCTCCATCATTAGGTTTTTGATGTCATCCACTTACAGTTCATATCGATGCTCATCGATTTTCAGAAGCAGGGTGTCACCACGCCACCGGATATCAGTGTACCTAGAAATCGGATGATCTCCCTTGCAGGCTTGCAGTCAGGCGGCGAACTAGGGCTGGGGCAGAACGTGAGCCGAATGCTAGATCTAGCCTGACGATGGCTCAAAGCCTCTTTGTGTAAGGGCGCGCTGAGCGATACCGAAAAGAAATGGGATACGCTGATTCCGTTTTGTCTTGCCGTTCTGATACAACGATCAAGAACCTAAAGTTAGCCTGTCAGGCTAGCGAGCAAGGACGGCTAAGGAGGCTCCCATGCGAACCGATTTGAGAGAAGACGAGTTTTCAGAAATTTATAGAGCATTTACTGGGCTTTTCCCTGATAAGCCTTGGCTTAAACGCGTCTCCAACCTACAGCATCAGATCAACGAAACACCGACCGTGCAGTCTCTTCTATGGAAGCAGAACGTCCTGGCGTATGGCTTGGAGGCTTTCGATCGTCATGGTAAGTCTCCCGAACCTGAAGTTTGGGAGGCCACCAAACAGGCAATGGTATTCGCCGCGCAGATTGTGCAGGTTTGTGGTGATAGCGCTCCTGAAAATGCCCGCAAATTGTGTAGGCGGGTGCTACATGCGATCAACAAGCCAGATGGGGCACGTGGCCTGCGATTCGAGCTTTCAGTCGCGACTCACCTCAGCAGGGAGGGCTGCGGGATTACCTGGATGGAGGAGGATAACGGCGTAGAAACCTTCGACATGCTTGCAACGATTCCAGGTGTGGGAGCCGTTGAAGTTGAGTGCAAAAGTCTATCGGTCGATAAAGGAGAATCGTTGACCGAGGAGGTGTTTTACGCGTTAACACATCGCCTTCTACCTCTGATTGAGCCAAAACTTCCTGAGCTGAAGCGTCACTTCTATGGCATTTCTATCACATTCACTGACAAAGTTTCGGAGTCGGCGGCAGAGCTTGCACAACTCGCTGCTGAGCTAGCAGACGCCGTCAGCGCAGGTGAACGGGAGCTGGTGGGTGTTTGTACAATCAACCTGCGATTGTGCAATCTCCAATCGATGCAACATGAGCCCAGCGTGGACGAGCTAATTACGTTTGCAAACGAACAGCTTGGTATTGACCCGGGGTATCGTGTAATTAAGAGCTTGGGTGACCAGGGTTATCTCGTCATCGACGTCCAAAGTCTAGTTCCGAGCAAATTTGATGCGGCACTCGGCAAGGTTGCCAAGGATGCTGTCCGTAAACAGATGACGGGTAAGCGTCCTGGCTGTCTTGTCATTCGAGTTGAACGCCACTCTGGGCCAACTCTGGAGGCGTTTGCAGAGGAGGAGATCAATTCACTGGCTCGTCGAGCTACGAAGCTTCTAGGCAATCCAGACAACGCGCACCTCGCTGCAGTCGTTTTTGTAAGCGCACCCTCGTTGGAAAGAACGAGCGAAAGCTCCGAAAGTGAGCAGAGCAGAACGTACGTTTTCGATAGTCCCTCCGAGGAACACCAAAGTCTGGGGCTTAGCCGGATTTTTGGTGTTGCAAACTGAATATTGCAAGGATCTGAGCAAGGCAGTCCAATAGACAATTCGAGCGGGTCAAATCCGAGTCGACTAAACACTCACACCAGAAATAAGGACATTCACTTTGGAATAGGTGGTAAACGGTAGTTTTTTTGGAAAGCATAACGAAGGCTCTCCAATTGATGCGCAACTGCACATTTATGAAGATGGTGGTTCTTTATTGAGGGCAGACGATATCTTCAGTGAGGGGTATAATATACGTGAAAATTACCTGCTCGGTGAAGATGAGCAGGGGCGTCGCTATTCTTTGCTCGACGTGAGTTATAAGTTAAAAACACACGCTTCGATCGGAGGGTCAAAGAAGTCTGAGCTGTTCCCGAGTTTGATGGTTGTGGGGGATCGCCATATTAAAAGTATTGACTCGCTCTCCATTACTACCTTTAGTGTCAGATTGGATTGTGAATCGTGGTTTTATGAAAGTAGCTACCATGCCAGTCAGAAATACATCCCGCCGCATTTAAGGCTGGCCTTTGAGTTGAAGTATGACGAAGCGACAAAGATTGAGTTAAACTCCCATCACGATATGGTGGCTGGCAAGAGAGTAACGGTGGCAGTGTTCAAGGGGGAAGTCCCGCAGGGATTAAAATACTATCAAGATGCCGTTCATTATTTAGTCACCTTTCTGTCGTTTGCCTGTCGGTCAGCGTTACGACACGGAGATATAACTTTTCGTGATGCGGAAGGTGTCGAGTACGAACTCCATTACAAGCCTGCGTTCTACCCCGGGAATGTTGAAAGTAATAGCAATCTTTTCAACTATAAAGTGTCTGATTTACAGGATAAGTTCACGCGCTGGATAGGGCTCTATAACAAAGCGCCTGCTATCTTTAAGCTATACTTCCTTGATAGGCTTATCAAGCTAGAAAGTACGGTGAGATTTTTAATGGCTGCCCAGGCCGTGGAGTGTTTTAACAGAAAATTTCACAATAAAAAAATATCGTTTGTTGAGCGGGTAAAGGATGTGATCGATGGTGAAGCGTACCATGCCATTCTCACCCAGGTTGGCGGGGCTGAGCGGATCGAAAATCTTCACTTTGTAATACGCGATACCCGAAATTACTTTACTCACTATAATGAAGAGTTGAAACATAATTCCGATGAGAAAGAGTTGTTGTTTTTGATTTTTAAGGTTGAGCTTCTGGTGGATCTTTATTTGCTCGCTGAGATTGGCTTTACGTCAGATGAGTTTGAGGCAATCAAGTATCCAGTTATTGATGATCGTTTCAATCGAAGGGAAAATCTGCAAAGAGATTATTTCAACTTAGACAGCGAAGTGCAGTGATGATCAGGCTCGTGAGGTAAAAAATCTCGCGGGTCTTTTCGCTGATATGAGCTCTTCTCTGGTCACCCAAATCCCTTCTGTACCTTTGCGAGTACGAAATCCTGAGAGCTTTGCTAGGATGAATTCGTCGGTGATATAGCTGGAGCCACATTACTGCCATCGCACCGTTGTACTCGCAGGAGGCCCAAATTGGCGCTCGAAAATTCAAAGGAAGGATCATGTCCAGACCAAAGTTGCCTCCTGAATCTGAAGTGGTGACCTGGCTGCAAGGGGTCATCGAAAATGACATGCTGCTTGAAGCCATCCAGGGGCAGGAAGTCATCACCTCGATTACCGATGCGGTCGGGCAGGATTTTTTCATTCCATCCTTTGGTATTGATTACATCTCTCGACGCGCTTCAGCGGAGGCTGCTGGGCATGTACTGGGGCGCCTTGGATTGCTGGAGATCATATCGATTAACACCAGCATTTCGCTCACTACCGGGGAAGTGCTGCGCCCCGACATTCTCTGTTTCAATCCCGAGTCGAAGACCCTCGTGGTTTTTGAGGTCAAACGAGCCAGTGAGACTGAGCGGCAGACCGTTACCGAGCTTGCAGGTTATGAACAGGAACTGCGGAACCTGCTGCCATTCCTGGGTAATTTCGATATTTGTTTTGTCGTGGTGGCTGCAGACTGGTCGACGCTTCTGACACACGCAGTTGGTAGCATGAATGCATGGTCGGGCAAGCAATGCTTGGCGCTCAAACTGGTGTCTACTGAGTCCTCATTCGCGCTGCAGGCCCATCTGCCCGAAGCTTGGCATCTCACCGGTAGCGTGAGGCTGCCACCGGAGGCATTGCCCTCGATCGATCTGTATCTGGTCGAAAAATCGGCGGATGCCATCGACGACGAGGGCGATGAAAATGATGGTGGACAGGCAGAGGGGAATGGCGCTGACGAACGACTGCCGCCACGTTTAGTGATCACCGCAATGGATATCATTGCTCGTGCAGGCGACAGGGCAGGATCACACGGTTTCATGATGCTGTGGCGAGACGTCAATGGCTACGGGCGAGGGCGGTGGTGCATCACGCTGTGCGCCATCGACCCCTACTCAATGTACGCCTGGTGCAAGGAGCACGGGTTGCCACAGCGTGATTCTGAGGCTTCTTTGTTTCTGGACAGCTGCAAGGCCGACATTGCGGGTCAGACGCCTGCCACAATCTACGACCTTGCCAACGCAGCCTACCCGATTCTGAAGGAGCAGTTTGAGCCTGAGTTCAGCGGAGACTTTTGTTGGCAAATGAAGGCTCGGCAATATCGTCTGAGAGGGGTGCCTACCAGGTTCGAGTTCTGGGGTAGTCTCGGACAACACGCGCGCGAGTTCGTCTGTAACCCGGCTGTGCGGAACTGGTACATGCCCTATATGAGCCAAAACCAACTCGACTGGACAGATCCTGTCGTGGCGATGCCATTGGTAGAGAACTTGTCGGCAGGAGTGCCGTTCCTAGGGGGGGCAATCAAGTGCAGTGATGCCTTCCTTGTTGGCCGGGCGCTGGGTGATCTCGCCCTAGCCGCCTTCAATGCAGCTCCTGACAAAGAGCATGCAGCGAGAATTGAGCCGATGGTTGAGTGGGCGCAGTTGGAGGCGCTGCGTTATGCGATCGAAATGAAGCAGATGTATGACGTGACGGAAGAAATCGTCACGCCTATACCCATGTTGTCCAATGATCCGTCTAGGAGGCTCCAGGCCACGGAGGATCTTGCGAATTGGGTGCGGACGGATCTGATCAGTGATCGACATCCGTTCCACCAGGCGTGTTTTGATCTGGGTTTGCGGGAAGCAATGCTGTTCAGATTGTCTGAGGAAGGAAGCATTAATCGCTTTCCTCCTGATCGACCTCACGAGGCAGCCTTGTTAATTCGGCGCGTCCTGAAAGGGGCGATTCTGCAGATGAAGGGTAGCCAAGGTCAGCTTTTAGAGTCTGCGGAATATCGCGATTTCGAAGAATACCTGGCCCCGTATTTAGCTTCTTGTCTGGACGCGCAGGGCGACGTCGACGGCGTGCGGTTGGATGCAGTGCTCGATGAGATTCCAGGCCTTAAGCTGCTCAGGGCGTTTCCCGGCACACTTGTAAAAGGGATCGATTCAATCGTTCCTGTTGTTCTTCACACCGTTAGCCCAGCGTTTCCCATGACTGTCGATTGGGAGTGGCTGAAGTCTGGGGTGAGGGCGTTGTTCGACGCGGGAGATCATCGCCCTGCAGTAATTTTTAACCAGGACGGTACGGTGGGGACTGGTCGGATGATGGGAATCGGCAAATTCCTCTCACCTATCACGGATCCTGACGTGGAGGTTTATCTTCTTGATGAGACATCAGCACGGAACATTGCCATTAGAATGACCTGGGATGAGGTAAAGGACTTCTATGCAAAGCGGAGCAAAGGCATCGAGTGATCAGCCGAACTGTCGAGCGCTGGGCACGTACCTATTGGGGCTGGAAAGAATTTCCAATAGGTACCGAGCGCGCTCGTGAGAGGCGATAGCCTATGTGCTCTTTCTCCAAACAGGTATACCCGAGTGTCCCACGCACCCACCCAAGCTGTTCAGCATTGCGAAGCCCTTCTGCGCAATATGATGGAAGATCTTCAAGCCAAGGGGATTTGGCCGAACGTCCAGAGCATCATTGATAGCATGCTCAAGCGCCGCATTGAGCTGGTAGAGGTATATGAAGAAGTGCACGCCATGTTGGCCCAAACGCCACGAGGCCTTTATATATTCTGGGATGTTTTCGTCCATTCCGCTGATGGCTGGAACCCAGAGAAGAACCGACGTGCCCGTCGGGCACGTGAGGAACTGATAGGGGTCAACGCTCGAATCAGTGAGCTCGCCGATCAACTGGCAGCGCTGCTGGATAGGCGTGATGAGCTTCATAACTACTCAGGCTTTGGTTCCAATACCCAACACCACATCCTGGACATTGTGCATGAAGCGTCGGAGCACAATTACCGCTACGAGAGCTACGTGAAGGAAGAGCTGGATCGCATCCAAAACCAGTACGATTTCAAGTATTGGCCTCCATTGAGCGATGTGATCCAGGCTATCGGTAGCGATGCCGAAATGGCCGAGGTCACTGCCAACGATCCGGCCACGGAAGCCGCCACTGCAAGCCGGAAGTCGGGCCGCTCAGATTTTATAAAAGCGTTCTTGGCTCGTATCGATGACAACCGCGTGCGGGAGTGCGGCTTCATACCTAACAGCTTCGCGCTCACTGATGGAAGCTTGGCGTCGCTCGTGAACTGTGGACTTGATTTGGCTGTTGACGAGCTGGTGGATGCCGACTTCATCAAGCGGTTTAGGCAGCGGCAGCGGCAGGTGAAAAAAGCCTGACTGCAAGTCCAGCCTGATGTGTACAGTATGTGGATGTACTAGAAGCAGAGCAGCCTGGCAAATGGAGCAAAGCATAGGGCTGCACTGCGACATGGTAGGTTATGGATGAATGGCGATCTTGTAATATCTACAGATGCTGAATTTCCCAACCCTGCTCGCGAAGCTGCACGCAGTTGGCCTCGAACTCTTCTCCCTCGCCAAGCGTCCGCCTACTTATAGCCAAGCACAGCAGGTGAGTTGGGCGGGTCATCGCCACATACATGGCAAGCAAGCGCTGACTAATCCTTTTTTGGGGCCTGACACCCCCATGGCTTTTTCGCCCAGCAGCCCAAGGTAACAGGCTAGCAATGAAGTGCCCGTAGTTATAGGTTTCGAGAACGAGCGTCGCAGTATGGGTCTGCCCCTTGCTCGAATGAATAGAGCCGAGCTTGATGTCCAACACTCCATGGTCTTGAGCGCTTCGGAAGGTATTCACTGCACGCTGTACAGCCCCCTCCTGCAGAGCCTCCATACCTTCCGGTACCCAAGCAAGGTAGCCCTGCGCTGCCTTGGGTTGTTCATGCACTCCAGCAAGGATTGATGCCAAAGCCCAAAAGCGCTGTGCGAAGGATGCCCAGTTGTCGACACTGATGGTATTTGATGCGAAGAGCAGATCGACCACCAGCTGTTGGTAGCAAGCCAAGTCGTTCAGGTCGGCAAACAGCTGTTGAACTTGGACGTGCTGACGGCTTCCCACTTTGATTTTGGTGTTGAGATTGGAGAGGTTTACCAGGTGAAGAAGGCCCTTAGCGATCTCTTCGACGCTGTGGTGAGCAGTATCGCTCTTGACGAGACCACGCTTAGCTTGGCGAACACGCTCAATCAATGTTGGTGGGCGGTACGCTACTACACCTGCATCGCGATCATAACCGTCCCAGTAGTGTCCGACCGTTTTTGGAAAGTGCATCTGATCAGTGTCGTCGGGGTCGATGTCTTTATGGGTGTAGCCAACGGCAGTGACTATCGCCTTGTCGTGTAGAGACACGGGAAGCTGTTGGAATGCGAGTCGAGCATAAGCATCCAGTACAGCGCTACAGTCCCCATCAGGAAAAACAAAAATGGTGTGGTGAAGCGGCCCTTGCTCGCCTACGTTGCGCCGCCCTGAGAGCCTGCCTGCGACGGCATTGAGCGCAAAGGGATTTGCCAATCTGGCAATCGACTCATCGAAGCGAAAGCTGCTGGATATGTCGACTGCTCGGCCTCGATCCGGGAAGTCACTACCACTGGTGTGGGCGTCCGACTCAAAAATCGCCTGATTGGAGTCGCCAACTCGTATCACACATATTCCCGAATTTTCACGGGGGAAAACGGCGCTAAGGTACTCGTTCTGCATCGCCGACGTATCCTGCATCTCGTCGATGAAGACGCATGGAAAGCGGTACCTCAAACCCTCTGCTACGCCTGGTCGTGCAGCTAGCTGAGCACTGCCTAATACGAAGATCTCGTCGTAACAAAAGTAACCGCGCTTGGCCGTGTCGACGACTGCCTTTGCCATGATTTGGTAGCTTTGAGTATCTGGCCCGCAGGGGAGGTTACCTTTGGCCACCTTGATGCGAGGGTTGGCAAAGTCTGCGCTGGCTAGACGCAGCAATGAGGTGTCGAACGTTCTATGGGCCAAGAAACTTCTCAGGAACCCCTTGTCCTCCGCTGACAAAGACCTGAACCGCATTCGGTGGGTCAGCTCATCATCGATCGCAGTGAAACGGTATTGAGAGGAGAGGAGCCAAGGTGTGGCGAGGAAGCGCCTGACAAAACCATGAATCGTGTCGATGTAGTGAGGGTAACTCAGCAGCCGACGGCCAACCTCGGTGTTTCCCAAGCGTTGCTCGATTTCGTGGCGAGCGACGTTGGTGTGAGACAAAACGCAAATCCCACGCGTGCGGCTTTTCCATTTACGGGCAAGGATTGCGAGCTTGGCTACGACCAGGGTGGTTTTTCCGCTTCCTGGGCATGCCGACACGTCGAGCGTTTCCTGCGATCGAAGGAATGCCAGGCGCTGCTCGTCCAGGCCCTCCAGCTTCATAAACCCTGAGACCCACTCGATATCCTCGTCAGTGATTTCGGACACTAGGTCGCGGAACGCGATCATGGCATCAGTCTCTGCGTTTGCTGTTGCGAGGGGTGGTGCTGATTGGGCGTTGTTTCTAAGCGGGAGGTCACGTAAGTGATCGCCTCAACGAGGTAGCCGGGAAGCCGTTCCTCCAAGCGTTCAGGACTCACTACTATCCTTTGATAGCGCTGCTCCAAAATGTCCACGAGGTACTGAGCGGTGATCGCCTTGGAGGCTACCTTGCGGTGGAACAGGGCATAGATGGTTGAACTTATTTGCTCAGCCGACATGCCCGAGCTTGAAAGGCACTCATATTCGGCCATGGCCAGTTCAATCACCTGATCATGTGTTTCCCGAGCGGCATGAATTGCATCATCCTTCGCAGCCAATCGTGCGGCGACCAGAAGTTCACGTGCCATGCCGCAGAAGGCCAGGTCGTATTCCAATGTCCATCGTCCCGCCACGAACGTTTGTACGTTCTGCGCGTCGTTCGCTTTGCGCGAGTTGCTGCGCTCAACCAAACGTTGAAGCCGAGTTTCATCATCAGTTCCGAAGTCGCGGGTCGCTCGCCATTTTCGGCGTCCAAGCTCCCACTTCGGGTCGTCATCATTTTCGACCAAGCCCAAAATTTGTGGTGCGCAATCCGGCATGACGTCCATGTCCGAAATGCAGCCTACTGGAATGTTCAAAATGCCGTGTTCTGGGTGCGCACGTTGAAGGATCCGAGCATAGCGACCGAGACCGACACCCCCGACATTCACCACTGAGACGCCATGGCGGGTCAAATCTCGATTGAGCAGCTTCGCCAGAGTTGGCAACAGGATGGCTTCAGCATCTCCCTCGACGACGAGGACACCACGTGCGAAAAACAAATTTGCCTTGGTCACGTCTAGGAAACGGGCGAGGAATCGATAGTCCCCCTCATCCAGCTTCGTGTGTTGCCTGCCGAGCGAGTACGCCTTGCGACCGTGCATGAGCACTAGATTGTCTAGGGCAATCTTGGAGCTGAGGTTGGGACTATGGGTGGTAAGGATGACTTGCACGGGGCGCGTTTCGCCTTCCTGGTTGACCTCATCTGCAGCCGCTTCACGATTGTCAGAGGAGAGAGCTGACGGAGCTGCGGAGCCTTCGTTCCATGGCAGTGAGTCTTCCACTCGCTCATCGGCCACCGTCGGTTGAGCGACTGAGGGAGAGGCGAGTCTGGGCGTTGCTGCCGCACTCAAAAACTCCATCAGACGTAATTGTCGCTGTGGATGAAGATGGGCCTCGGGCTCCTCGATAAGCAATAACGGCAGTCCGTCGGGCTCCTTCCCAAGCAGAAGTAGCTCACAGGCCATGAACAAAAGATTGTTAGAGCCCAGTCCGTACTCTCCACGAGCCTCTCGTGATCCTTGATCGAGCAGGCTCAGTTCCATGCGTTCTAGGATCTGTCTTAGGCGAGCAGACTCGGAGCTCCCCTCAACGAAATTGATCCGTCCATGTAGCTCATCACCTTCCAGCGAAAGGTGGGACAGGTAGTTGTCGTTAACCGAATCCTGGGCGGAGGCCACACCTGGATGCATGTTCACAAAATGCCGTAGATACCCAGCCAATCCAGCGAGGCTCAGCGATTCAGGGTTTGCAAGCGGCTGGTCGACATCGAAGCCAATCCCGTCCTTGATGCTGGGAAAGTTTTTGAGCACTTGTGAGAGGCGTGATCCACGCCCTGGAGACATTTCCCGTGTGGCATCGCGAAGGGGGCGCAGGTATGCAGCAGCTAGCAGTTGGCGAACGTTGGCATCGATGCTTGGGCCTCCACCGCTATTGCCACTGCGGACAGCAATATCAACCCAGCGACGTGCGAGGACGTCGTCCGAGAGTCTTCGTGCTGTCCAATGAATGTAAACGACCGCATCAGCACCGTTGAACGTGACGTACTCCGACAGCGCGCCCAGATCCGCGACAGACAAATCTGCAAACTTTGCCACTATCGTAATCTGACTCGCCTGAGGCCCTTCATCAGGAATGTGGAAGTCTTCGGGCTGCAAGCGTACGTACTCTCCGTCACGCGTCTGGAGGACGAATCGCAGAGCATCGATGACCGAAGATTTACCCGCGTCGTTTTCTCCTACCAACGCAGTAACGCCCTTGTTGAATTCGATGATAAAGCTGTTCGGGTCGGCGCCGAGCTGACGGAAATTCTGAACCTTCAGTGCTGACAAATACATCCGTGTGTTCCTATCCCAGAGGCTTGTGGTGCATAGGCTGGTCAACGAATAGTAGTGGAAACTGTGCAGGCTATTTGCCTATCGCTGAAATTCCGGTGTACGCATTGCAAATTTGCGGCTGTCTCGATAGTCTCTGAGTTGCGCAAGGTAGGCGTACCTCACCCGTCAGTGAAAGCTCGAAAGGGCACTACCTGTATCAGCACGATCTCCTAGGCCATGATTTTTTTGCGGCCCCAGTTAGACGTAGGCGGGTGGCGTTGATTATGGGGTTGGAGAAAATTATGAGCACACAATCCTCGCTCCCCGAGCGCGTCAGCGATACCCTGCCGAAGACAATCCAGGGCATCAAGAAACGAGCCAAGAAAATTTGTCTGCCTGGTCAAAAGCATGTTGAGGCGCTTGACATCGTTGCACGCGAACTCGGCTATCGCGATTACTACCAGGCACAACATATGCTCGCATCAGGGGAAGTATTGCCAGAAACGGCAGTGCACCAAAGCCGGCACTCAGTCTTCCTCTCCGCTTATTGGCGGGACACGGACACCAAACCTCGTTCGGCGGGTTGTGAAACGCTGGAGGTCTTTCTGCCTCGTCCGCTGAACACCATTGTGTCGAAGCATCAGACAAGTTACGCCCGTAACCTTGAAGGATTCCGGCAAGAAGCGCTGGATCACCTCGAAATGATCTCCAACGCGAGCAGCCAAGCTCGGGCTTGGGAGCTCCTGGTGCGAGCAGCGCTGACTTTGCAGTTCATGGAGGTGACTGGACTGCGCCCGGCAACCTCCCAGAAGCAAAGGCAGGCGCTTGAGCTGCTTGCGGGTTTTCCATCGAAAGATCACGCCTCTCTGTGGATCGACTCGGCGTCGGGCATGTGGGTAGCGTTGGATGAACCTTATGGGCACGTGAATGAGTTATCGATGGTCGAGAAGCGCGCCGCTTGGATCACAGCAAAGTCTCTGCACCTTACTAAGCCAGCATGGTCGGGTTTGTACTATCCGGACAATGCGGTACCACATCTGATCTCTCCGGCAGCGAACTTGCTAAGCAAGGTCACCGAGACCTTGGAAGGACTTTCGCCAATCGCGGTGGTGCCTTCTGGTGAACAAGAGTGGCTTGGTGTTTCCGAGCCCTACAATGCTCGGTTAATCAGCCCTGCTAGGAAGGCGAGTGGTGTAGCTCGCCGTGCTCGGCCTGGTACCACTTATGGCTTTAGCAAAGGTGCTGTCGAGTATCACCGAAAAGCCGGGTACCCACTGCTCTGGCGTCCAGAGACGCCATTGAGCCAGGCAGATCACAAGCGGGTTGGGGCAGAACTTCAGTGCCTGATGATCTCGCATATGCCCTTCAAGGCGTATGACAAGATCCGCACATGGTGCTCGACTCTAGAAAACTGGATGTTTTCGGAGTACCGGGAGAGTGATCGTGAAGCGGGCTTCTACGAGACCTACTATGGTGGGGAGCCTTCCGTGTATCCCACGGTGTCGGATCAAATCTCCGCCCTGAAACGTGTTCGTGAGATCGTTATCGATGGGTATATTGAGTGCAAGCCGCGCAGAGACCTGTTGAAGGATCTGGAAATCGCGATCGCGATCATTGAAGGTTAAGCCACTAAGTAGGCCCTGCAGCCTGAAAAATCAGCCGTCTACCTCCTAGTTATGGTGGTAGACGACTTTCATCGCGCAATTTTGGTTGGCAATATGGTCGGGTCTATTTGTGATCGATGCCGATGATCGTTTGAGCTGGCGGCAGTCTCGGCATTCGAAAAGCATACGAGGACGGCTGAGAAGGCGATTTGTGATCGTTTTTGGGATTGATCTGGGGACGTACATCAATCGTTCTTGCGCTGCTGAGGTGCAGGAAGCGTGATATGAGAAAAATATTGTGATGAGACGTAAAATTTTTCGTACTCAAAATAGTATGTTTTTCTGAGTATTAATACTATTGCGAGATGCCCGTTTTTAAAGGGCTTCGTTGGGGATAGTATGGAAGGTGCGGTGCTTGCTTATACTCGGCGTTTTCCGAGCGATCGCCCTGAGCCGCCGCCTCGCTGACCGACTGCGTCACTTGCGGACGACGCACATGCCACAACTCATGGAATTCAGCACGCATCCGCGCTTCACCTTCAGGGGTGATCAGCGCGGTGCCAGCGGTGCGGGGAGGGCGATAACGGCTCATGGCAACTTCTTGTGATTAAGACGGCTGGAGTCTATCAACCCTCGCGCAACACTGTCAGCGGACTTGCGTTGAGTGCCCGACGCGTGCCGAACACACCGGCGCCACCAATCAGCGCCGCGCCAATCAGCGGCAGCACCAGCAGCCACGGATGCGGGTGCCACGGCAGGTCGAACGCGTAGCGATACAGCACCAGACTCACGACTTCCGAACCGATGGCCGCAAGCAAACCGCTGACCGCGCCGAGCAGGCCGAACTCGATGCGTCGGGCCTTGACCAGCAACCTGCGCTCGGCGCCGAGTGCCCGCAACAGCGCGCCCTGGCGAATGCGTTCATCCAGCGTTGCCTGCAAGCCGGAAAACAGCACCGCCATGCCGGCCGCCAAAACAAACAACAATACATATTCCACCGCCAGAGTGACCTGAGCGAGGATGCTGCGCAGCTGTTCGAGCAGCGCCTCGACCTGAAGAATGGTCACCGCCGGGAAGGCCCGCGACAGCTCGACAATCTGCTGATCATGACCGGGCGCCAGATAGAAACTGGTCAAGTAGGTTGTCGGCAGATCCTTCAAGGTGCCGGGCTGGAAGATCATGAAGAAGTTCGGCTGGAAGTTGTCCCAGTTGATCTCGCGCAGGCTGGTGACCTTCGCTTCACGATTGACGCCGCCAACACTGAACACCATGTGATCGCCGAGCTTGAGCTTGAGGCTTTCCGCTACTTTGCCTTCCACCGAAACGCCCGGCACATCGTCGGTTGGCTGATCTTGCCACCATTGGCCGGCAGTGAGCTTGTTGCCCGCCGGCAAATCCGCCGCCCAGGTCAGACTCAAGTCGCGCTGTACCGCACGGTCGCCTGCCGAATCCTTGCTGACGATTTGCTGCACCGGTTCGCCGTTGATGCTGATCAGTCGCCCCGGAACCACCGGGTACAGCGGCGCCGCTTGCGCCGATACCTTGATCAGATGATCGGTGAACGCCTGTTTGTCCGCCGGCAGGATGTTCAGGGCGAAGTAGTTCGGCGCGTTTTTCGGCAACTGGTTTTGCCAGGTGTCGAGCAATTCGCCGCGCAGCAGGGCGATCAACGCCATCGACAATAGAATCAGACCAAACGCCAACGATTGCCCGGCGGCCGCCAATGGATGGCGCAACAGTTGGCCAAGACCCAGACGCCATGGCAGCGAAGCGCGGGCCAACAGGCGGCGCAAACTGTTCAGCAACAACAGCAGCAGCCCGCCGAGGATGACCGCCGCGACGACACCGCCACCGAGCAGGGCAAACGTCAGCAGCAGATCAAGACTCAAGCGCCACATGATCAGACCCAGCGCGCCCAACGCGGCGCCGTAAACCATCCAGGTGCTCGATGGAATCGGTAGCATGTCCCGACGCAATACGCGCAACGGCGGTACCCGACCCAGCGCGGCGAGCGGCGGCAGGGCGAAACCTGCCAGGGCCACCAGCCCGGTGCCGATCCCGGCAATCGCCGGAAACACACCACCCGGTGGAACATCGCTGGGCAGCAGATCATGCAGCAGCGCGAACAATCCCAGTTGTGCCAGCCAGCCGAGCAACGCGCCACTGAGTGCGGCGAACAGCCCCAGCACGGTCAGTTGCACACTGAACAGCAGCATGGTTTCCCGGCGTGACAAACCAAGGCAACGCAACAAGGCACTGGCGTCGAAACGCCGACTGGCAAAACGATTCGCCGACAACGCCACGGCCACACCGGCCAACAGAACCGCGACCAGACTGGCCATGTTCAGATAGCGCTCAGCCTTCCCCAACGCGCCGCCAATCTGCCGATTGCCGTCGCGGGCATCCTGAATTCGCTGGTTCGCCGCCAGACCCGGTTTGATCAATTGCCGATAGGTTTCCAGCGCCTGTGGTTCGCCACGCCACAGTTCGCGAAAACTCACGCGGCTGCCGGGCTGCACCACGCCGGTGGCGGCAAGGTCATCGAGATTGATCATCACCCGGGGTGTCAGGCTATAGAAGTTGCCGGCGCGATCCGGTTCATAAGTCAGCACGCGAGTCAGTTTCAACGTCTTCATGCCGACATCGATGCTGTCGCCGATCTTCAGATCCAGCGCCGTCAGCAGGCGGGCTTCGACCCAGGCTTCGCCGGGATGTGGTTCACCGCCGGATTGTTCTGCGGCAAAGGGCGCTGGCGCACTTTTAAGTTCGCCGCGCAATGGATAGGCACGGTCGACGGCTTTGATGCTCGACAACTGAATGCCATTGTCGGTGGCGATGACGCTGGAGAATTCCACCACTTGCGCATGCTTCAGGCGCAGCTCGGTGCCACTCCTGATCTGCTCGTCACGGGCCGGCGAGCTGCCTTCCAGCACCAGATCGGCGCCGAGAAACTCGGTTGCGCGCAGCATCATCGCGCCGTTGAGGCGGGCGCCGAAGTAACCGATGGCAGTGCTCGCCGCCACCGCCACGACCAACGCGAAGAACAACACCCGCAATTCCCCGGCGCGGGCGTCGCGCAGCAGTTGGCGAATGGCGAGACTGAACAGGCGCAACAGCGGCAGACGTGCCATCAAGGCTCCAGAGGGGCGACCAACAGCCCGGCTTCAAGACGGATCAGGCGCCGGCAGCGATGAGCCAGGCGTTCGTCGTGGGTCACCAGCACCAGGGTGGTGCCGCGTTCCTTGTTCAACTCGAACAGCAAGTCGCTGATGCGCTCGCCGGTATGGCTGTCGAGATTGCCGGTGGGCTCGTCGGCGAACAGCACGTCAGGCTCGGCGGCAAACGCACGGGCAATCGCCACACGTTGCTGCTCGCCGCCGGAGAGCTGGCGCGGCGAATGCGTCAGGCGCTGGCCAAGGCCGACGCGCTGGAGCAATTCGGTGGCACGCTCGCGGGCGTCTTTGCGGCCATCGAGTTCCAGCGGCAGCATGACGTTTTCCAAAGCGTTAAGACTGTCGAGCAACTGGAACGACTGAAAGACAAAACCGACATGCTCGGCACGGATACGTGCGCGCTGATCTTCATCGAGGTTGCTCAGGCTCTGGCCAGCGAGGGTGACTTCGCCGCTGCTGGGCAGGTCGAGGCCGGCGAGCAGGCCGAGGAGGGTGGATTTGCCGGAACCGGACGCGCCGACGATGGCCAGGCTGTCGCCCTTGTTCAGTTCCAGGCTGAGTTCGTGCAGGATAGTCAGTTCACCTTCCGCGCTGGGAACCACTTTGCTGAGGTTCGTCGCGGTGAGAATGCTTGCGCCCATGGAGAATCCGATGCGTGTGTGGTTTTTGAGTGCTGGCCTGGCCTTGACGTGCATGGCCCAGAACGCAGCGGCGGGTACTGTCCTGATCGTTGGCGATAGTATCAGCGCCGGTTTCGGACTGGATACCCGCTTGGGATGGGTGTCGTTGCTCGAACAACGGCTCAAGAAGGAGGGTTTTGACGACAAAGTGGTCAATGCCTCCATCAGTGGCGACACCAGTGCCGGAGGCCAGGCGCGGCTGCCGGCGCTGCTTGCAGAGCATAAGCCGGAACTGGTGATCCTCGAATTGGGCGGCAACGACGGCCTGCGCGGAATGCCGCCAGCTCAATTGCAACAAAACCTTGCGGCGATGATCGACAGCTCCCGCCAGAGCGGCGCCAAGGTACTGTTGCTCGGCATGCAATTGCCGCCCAACTATGGCAAGCGCTACACCGACGCCTTCGCCGAGGTCTACGGCAAACTCGCCAACGACAAAAAGATCCCGCTGGTGCCGTTTTTCCTCGACGGCGTGGGCGGTCATCCGGACTTGATGCAGGCCGATGGTCTGCACCCGGCGGCCGGGGCTCAGGGCAAGTTGCTGGAAAATGTCTGGCCGACGCTAAAACCGCTGTTATGAGGCTTTTCTAAGGGCAGGCTTTCGGCTAATGTGGCGCCCCCTTATTTGGAGCCCCCGATGTCGCGTTCTGCCTGGTCCCTGTTTGCCTACCAACTGATCGAGCCTGACGAGCAGCTGGATCTGTTCGCCTGCCAGGAAGTGCGGGTGCATCTGGTGACCCGTCAACTCGAACTCGGCGGCTCGGCCGATCGCACCCTCTGCGGCAGTCTGCTGCCGGCGCAGCCGCGCTGGTCGAGCGTGGATCGCCGGGTGTTTCAGGATCAGCGCCTGTGCTCGCTGTGCCGGGCGATTCTGGAGTCGCAGAAGCGCGGCACGTCGCCGATCTGGCCTGAGTTGCGATTCGAGCTTTAAGATCAAAAGATCGTCCGATCGCGGCCCGAGCCTGCGGTAGCTCCTGCATGAAGAGTTCTGGCTGCCCATCGGCGTGTCTCCCCGAATATTCAAAGTGCGGTGTACAATCGCGCTCTTATACCCTTGTTGATCATGCGAAGGATTTTCCGGATGTTGCCGCGCTTTCCTGCCGTCACCCGCTGCCTGTCACTTGCCGCCCTGTGTGTGGCCGGTCCCGTTGCTGCATTGGAGTTTCCCCTGCCACCACCCGGTGAAGACATCATCGGCCAGGTGCAGGTGATCAAAGCCAAGTACGAAGACACCTTCGCCGACCTGGGCACAAAGTACGATCTGGGCTATTCGGAAATGGTCGCGGCCAACCCGGGCGTCGATGCCTGGTTGCCCGGTGCCGGCACCGAAATCGTTCTGCCGACGCGCTTCATTCTGCCGCCGGGCCCGCGCGAAGGCATCGTGATCAACCTTGCCGAATACCGCCTCTACTATTTCCCGAAAGGCCGGAACGTGGTGTACACCTTCCCGCTGGGTATCGGTCGTGAAGGGTGGGGTTCGCCGATTGCGCACACCTCGATCACCGCCAAGACACCGAACCCGACCTGGACTCCGCCAGCCTCGATCAAGGCTGAACACGCCGCCGACGGTGATCCGCTGCCGAACGTGGTGCCGGCCGGTCCCGACAATCCGCTGGGGCCGTTCAAGTTCACCCTCGGCACGCCGGGCTACCTGATCCACGGTTCGAACAAGAAGTTCGGCATCGGCATGCGCACCAGCCACGGCTGCTTCCGCATGTTCAACAACAACGTGCTGGAGATGGCCGGCATGGTGCCGGTCGGTACCTCGGTGCGCATCCTCAACGATGCTTACAAGTTCGGGCGCAGTGGCGGCAAGGTCTATCTGGAAGCGCACACGCCGATCGACGACAAGGGCAACCCTTCGGTAGTCGACAAGCACACCGCGGTGATCAACGCGATGCTCAAGCGTGAGGACATCACCAACAACCTGCGCATGAACTGGGACGTGGTGCGTGACGTGGTTGCGGCCGAGGATGGCCTGCCAACGGAAATCGGCACGCCGGGCACCTCGGCGCCGATTGTCTCGAGCGCACCGATCGACCTGCAGCAGTAAGCTGAGAAACAAAACCCGCCGGTGTCAGCATCGGCGGGTTTTTTAATGCCCGGACAAAAGCATCGCGCATAAAAAAGCCGACCCAAAAAATGGGTCGGCTTGATAACAATCCCGAGGGATTATTACTTGCGGCTAGCTTTGTCCAGCATGCGCAGAGCACGCTCGTTAGCTTCGTCAGCAGTCTGTTGTGCTTTTTGAGCAGCAGCCAGAGCTT
>NZ_JBIUVJ010000051.1:17947-38407 GCF_044742875.1 Pseudomonas sp. NPDC087817 | reverse complement strand
CACGGGTCACGAAAACAGCTTTCTGCAGCCTAGCCCTCGTGTGCTGATCTGCGTTCCATGCAAATCCACCCAGGTTGAGCGTCGTGCCATCCGTGAATCGGCCCTGGGTGCCGGTGCCCGTGAAGTGTTCCTGATCGAAGAGCCAATGGCGGCTGCGATCGGTGCTGGCCTTCCGGTAGAAGAAGCGCGCGGTTCGATGGTCGTGGATATCGGTGGTGGTACTACCGAAATCGCGCTGATCTCCCTGAACGGTGTGGTCTACGCCGAATCCGTACGCGTTGGCGGCGACCGTTTCGACGAAGCGATCATCACCTACGTGCGCCGTAACTACGGCAGCCTGATCGGTGAATCGACCGCCGAGCGCATCAAACAGGAAATCGGCACGGCCTACCCGGGCGGCGAAGTTCGCGAAGTCGACGTTCGCGGTCGCAACCTGGCCGAAGGCGTTCCACGCGCATTTACCCTGAACTCCAACGAAGTGCTGGAAGCTCTGCAAGAGTCCCTGGCAACGATCGTTCAGGCTGTAAAAAGCGCCCTGGAGCAATCGCCGCCGGAACTGGCTTCCGACATCGCCGAGCGTGGCCTGGTGCTGACCGGTGGTGGCGCGCTGCTGCGTGACCTCGACAAGTTGCTGGCTCAGGAAACCGGTCTGCCGGTGATCGTTGCCGAAGATCCGCTG
Source organism: Pseudomonas sp. NPDC087817 (assembly GCF_044742875.1). Lineage (NCBI taxonomy): Bacteria > Pseudomonadati > Pseudomonadota > Gammaproteobacteria > Pseudomonadales > Pseudomonadaceae > Pseudomonas > Pseudomonas sp. NPDC087817. The sequence goes on along the minus strand of NZ_JBIUVJ010000051.1, from coordinate 37,728 downwards.
ACTTGCGTTGCTCGCGGCGGTGGCCGTGCATTGGAAATGATGGATAAGCACACCATGGATCTGCTCTCCAGCGAATAAGTGCTGGGTTGCAATACGTGGGTGAGCGCGCGCAGGCAGCACTTTGCAGTGCTGCCTGTTGGCGTTTATCTTCTGTCAGTCTTCATCCAGGCCGGTTTGATGCCGTATGAATAAACAGAACATTTGCCTGGGAGGAGCGGCTTATTAAACCGCTTTTCGCCAAGGGCCCTTCGTTGGGCGTCCGCCTGTTGGTGCTGGCCGTGTTGTCGGTTGCGCTGATGGTGGTCGATGCCCGCTTCAGTCTGCTCAAGCCTGCACGCAGCCAGATGTCGCTGGTGCTGATGGACGCCTACTGGATCACCGACCTGCCCGGTCGTTTGTGGGAAGGCGTTGCCAGTCAGTTCGGCAGTCGCACCGAGCTGGTCGCCGAAAACGAAAAACTCAAGACCGAGAACCTGCTGTTGCAGGGCCGCATGCAGAAGCTTGCCGCCCTCACCGAGCAGAACGTCCGGCTGCGCGAGTTGCTCAATTCCTCCGCGCTGGTCAACGAGAAGGTCGAAGTGGCCGAGTTGATCGGCATGGACCCCAACCCCTTCACCCATCGCATCATCATCAACAAAGGTGAGCGCGACGGTGTGGTCCTCGGTCAGCCGGTGCTTGATGCGCGCGGCCTGATGGGCCAGGTGGTCGAGTTGATGCCGTACACCTCCCGGGTGTTGCTGTTGACCGACACCACTCACAGCATTCCGGTACAGGTGAACCGTAACGGTCTGCGGGCGATTGCCAGCGGCACCGGCAACCCGGAACGCCTGGAGTTGCGTCACGTCGCGGATACTGCCGACATCAAGGAAGGCGATCTGCTGGTCAGCTCCGGTCTCGGCCAGCGCTTCCCGGCCGGTTACCCGGTGGCGACAGTCAAGGAAGTCATCCACGATTCCGGCCAGCCCTTCGCGATCGTTCGTGCCGTGCCGACCGCTGCGTTGAACCGCAGCCGTTATCTGCTGCTGGTGTTCAGCGACAATCGCACCGCCGAAGAGCGCGCCAACGCTGCCGCGCAAGCTCAGGAAAATCTTGATGCCTTTGGTGGCGGTCCGGTGATTCCGACCACCGTGCCTAAAGTTGTGACGCCACCGGCTGCCGCTACGCCTGCCGCCGCAGCCACTCCGGCTGCACCTGCCGCCAGCGCCACACCGGCCAAACCCGTTACAAGCAAGCCAGCCGCCGCTGCAAAACCACCGGCAACCACTCCGGCGGCCGCCAAGCCTCCGGCTGCCCAGCCTGCTGCACGACCTGCGGCGAAACCGCCGGTCACCGCGCCTGCTACCACTGGGAGACAAGAATAATGGTCGGGGCTACCGCATCGCGAAACGGCTGGATCGTCTGGCTGACGTTTGCCATCGGCATGCTGCTCAGCGTCTCGCCGCTGCCGCAATTCATGGAAATCCTGCGCCCGCTGTGGCTCGCCTTGCTGCTGACTTTCTGGGCGCTGTACATGCCGCAGACGGTTGGCATGGTGACGGCGTTTTGCCTGGGCCTGGCGGAAGACGTGCTGTACGGCACGCTGCTTGGGCAGAACGCACTGATCCTGACACTGATCACCTTCCTGGTCCTGTCGTTGCAACAGCGTCTGCGCATGTTTCCGATCTGGCAGCAATGTCTGGTGATCCTGGTGATCTTCGGACTCGCGCAACTGGTGCAGTTGTGGCTCAGTGCCTTGACCGGCAATCGCCAGCCGACCCTGGCGCTGGTGCTGCCGGCACTGGTCAGCGCCTTGCTCTGGCCTTGGGTCAGCTTCGCTTTGCGTGGATTGCGCCGCCGCTACAAAATCAATTGATCCGGTGAAGCAGGGCACTGAACAGGGAGATGTTTTGATGAAGCCGCTTTACCTCGCCTCTGGATCGCCGCGTCGCCGTGAGTTGCTCACGCAGATTGGTGTGGCTTTTTCCGCCATCAGCGCGGACATCGATGAAACCCCACTTCCTGAAGAATCGCCATCGGCCTATGTCGAACGCCTCGCGCGCGGCAAGGCCGAGGCCGGGCGACGCACGATCGTGTCCGACCAGGCATTCTGTGTGCTGGGCGCCGACACGGCGGTGGTGCTCGAAGGCAAAATTCTTGGCAAACCGGTGGACGAAGCCGATGCATGCGCCATGCTGATGATGTTGTCCGGCAAGGAGCATGAAGTGCTGACCGCGATTGCCGTGCTCGAAGGCGAGCGCTGCGAATCACGGGTAGTGCGCAGTCTGGTGCGGTTCCGCCCGATCAGCCGTGAAGAAGCGGCAGCCTATTGGGCCAGTGGCGAACCCCGGGACAAGGCCGGTGGCTATGGCATTCAGGGACTCGGCGCGGTGTTTGTCGCGGGCCTCAATGGCAGCTATTCGGCGGTGGTCGGCTTGCCTGTTTGCGAAACCGCAGAACTGTTGGGCCATTTCGGCATACCCTGTTGGCAAAACCTGAACGCGCAATAAGCGTCGTACGAACAAGATGCGGCCATTATCGTGAACATGCCTGAACGAGATCCTGCCATGAGTGAAGAGATTCTGATCAACATCACGCCGATGGAGTCGCGCGTGGCGGTGGTCGAAAACGGTGTGCTGCAAGAAGTCCATGTCGAGCGCACGCAAAAACGCGGGATCGTCGGCAACATCTATAAAGGCAAGATTGTCCGGGTGCTGCCGGGTATGCAGGCGGCGTTTGTCGACATCGGCCTTGATCGTGCGGCGTTCATTCACGCTGCCGAAATATCTCTGCGCGAAGGCCCGGCGGTGGAAAGCATCAGCGCGCTGGTGCACGAAGGTCAGAGTCTGGTAGTGCAAGTCACCAAGGATCCGATCGGTTCCAAAGGCGCACGGCTGACCACGCAGTTGTCGATCCCGTCGCGTTATCTGGTGTACATGCCGCGCACCGCCCACGTCGGCATTTCGCTGAAAATCGAAGACGAAGCCGAGCGCGAACGCCTCAAGCAGGTCGTCAGCGATTGCGTGGCCAAAGAAGGCATCAAAGAGGCCGGCGGCTTTATTCTGCGTACCGCTGCCGAGGGCGCGGGAGCCGATGAAATCCTCATGGACATCCGCTACCTGCGGCGCCTGTGGGATCAGATCAACGAACAGATCAAGACCATTTCGGCGCCGAGCGTGATCTATGAAGACCTCGGTCTGGCCCTGCGCACATTGCGCGACCTGGTCAATCCGAAAATCGAGAAGATCCGCATCGATTCCCGGGAAACCTTCCAGAAAACCACGCAGTTCGTCGCCGAACTGATGCCGGAAATCGCCGATCGCCTGGAGCACTACCCCGGCGAGCGACCGATTTTTGATCTGTATGGTGTCGAAGACGAAATCCAGAAAGCCCTGGAACGCAAGGTGCCGCTGAAATCCGGTGGCTACCTGGTGGTCGATCCGGCAGAAGCCATGACCACCATCGACGTCAATACCGGGGCGTTCGTCGGTCATCGCAATCTTGAAGAAACCATTTTCAAGACCAATCTCGAGGCGGCAACCGCGATTGCCCGGCAGATGCGACTGCGCAATCTGGGCGGGATCATCATCATCGACTTCATCGACATGGAAGATGAGGAGCACCAGCGCCAGGTGCTGCGTACGCTGGAGAAACAGCTGGAGCGTGACCACGCCAAGACCAACATCATCGGCATCACCGAGTTGGGCCTGGTGCAGATGACTCGCAAGCGTACCCGCGAAAGCCTTGAACAAGTGCTGTGCGAGCCGTGCAGCAGTTGCCAGGGGCGCGGCAAGCTGAAAACCGCAGAAACCATCTGTTACGAGATTTTCCGCGAGATCCTTCGCGAGGCCCGGGCCTATCAGGCCGAGGGTTATCGCGTGTTGGCGAACCAGAAAGTTGTCGACCGTTTGCTGGATGAAGAGTCCGGTAACGTTGCCGAGCTTGAAGGGTTTATCGGGCGCACCATACGCTTCCAGGTGGAAACCATGTATTCCCAGGAACAATATGACGTGGTGTTGCTCTGATCCCCTGCGTCATCCTTTTTCCACCGCGGCTGGCCTCAGCTTTTCGCAGTATTCATGCCATGGGAGCCAACTGACATGGACCGTCTGACACGCAATTTGGCCGCACTCACCCGCTGGGGGCTGGGCCTGTGCGCGTTGGTTCTGGTGTTGATGGCGTTGTACGTCAGTCTGGGGCGCGAGCTGACCCCGCTGGTGGCCGAATACCGCGCCGAAATTGAAGACAAGGCCAGTGCCGCCCTCGGCATGCCGTTGCAGATCGGTGAACTGGAAGGTAACTGGAGCGGTTTTGCACCAATCCTGCTGGCCCATGACGTCATGGTCGGTGATGGCGCCAATGCTTTGCGTCTGGATCAGGTGCGTGTCGTGCCGGATCTGTGGTCCAGCTTGTTGGCTCGTGAAGTACGCATTGCCCATCTGGAACTCAATGGCCTGAAAATCAGCCTCAAGGAAGCCGAGGATGGCAGTTGGGCGCTGGAGGGGCTGCCGGTGCAGAAGGACCAGCCGCTCGATCCGGAGCAGCTGTTCAATCGCTCGCAAATGATTCAGCAACTGTCGGTGCTCGACAGTCAGGTGACTTTGCAGCCGCTGGATCACCCGGCGATGACGCTCACTTATGTCGGCCTCAATCTGAAAACCGGTGCCAGTCGTCAACGTCTCGACGCGCGTTTGACCCTGCCCGACGGCCAACCCGTTGCGCTGAATCTGCGCACGCGAATTCGCCCCAAGCAGTGGCAGGACAGCTCAGTGGAGGGCTACGCCAGCCTGCCGCAAAGTGACTGGTCAAAGTGGCTGTCGGAACGCCTGACCCAACAATGGAATTTCTCCGAGATCAAGGCCGGCGGCGAGCTGTGGGTGAACTGGTCTGACGGTGCGCTGCAAAGCGCGGCGCTGCGCCTGAATGCACCGCAACTGACCGGCGCCTACGGCGAGCGCAAGCCGATCCAGATTAACAATCTGGCGCTCAACGCCTACTACGAGAACAGCGCCAATGGCGTGAAAGTCACCCTTGATTCGCTGGCGATGAACTTTGGCGACACCCGCTGGGAGTCGCGAGTCCAGGTGCAGCAGACCCTCGCCACCGACAAGGCCGACGAACTCTGGCATTTGCAGGCGGATCGTCTCGACCTGACGCCGATTACGCCGCTGCTCAATGCATTGGGGCCGTTGCCGCAGGGGTTTGCCACAGCGGTCGAGCGTCTGAAGGTCACTGGCGGTTTGCGCAACGTGTTGCTGGACTTCCGTCCGAGCGCCACGGATGGCAGCAAATTCGGCTTCGCGGCCAACCTCGACAATGTCGGTTTCGATGCCTACCACGGCGCCCCGGCGGCACGAAATGTCAGTGGTAGCCTGACAGGCAATCTCGACGGCGGCGAGCTACGCATGGACAGCAAGGACTTTGTCCTGCACCTCGATCCGATCTTCGCCAAGCCATGGCAGTACATTCAGGCCAACGCCCGGTTGACCTGGAAACTCGATAAAGACGGCTTCACCCTGATCGCGCCGTATCTGAAAGTGCTGGGCGAGGAGGGCAAGATTGCCGGTGACTTCCTGATCCGCCTGCATTTCGACCACAGCCAGGAAGACTACATGGACCTGCGCGTCGGCCTGGTCGATGGCGACGGACGCTACACCGCCAAGTACTTGCCCCAGGTGTTGAGCCCGGCGCTGGATGAATGGTTGCGCACAGCCATCCTTCAGGGGGCCGTGGATCAGGGCTTCTTCCAGTATCAGGGTTCGCTGAGCAAAAACGCCGGGGAAGCGGATCGCAGTATCAGTCTGTTCTTCAAGGTGCATGACGCCGAACTGGCCTTCCAGCCGGGCTGGCCGCACGTGAGCAAGGTCAGCGGCGATGTATTCATCGAGGACAGCGGCGTACGGATTCTGGCCAGCAAGGGCCAATTGCTCGATACCCAGGTCAGCGATGTTTTCGTCAACATTCCCCATGTGCCGGCCGGGCAACATACGCATATGTATCTCGACGGCGGGTTTGCCGGCGGTCTCGGTGATGGCCTGAAAATTCTTCAGGATGCACCGATCGGCACGGGCGAAACCTTTGCCGGCTGGGAAGGCGCGGGTGATCTGCAAGGCAAACTGAAACTGGACATCCCGCTGGACAAGGGTGGTGACCAGCCGAAGATCGTCGTCGACTTCAAGACCGCCAATGCGCGGCTGAAACTGGCCGAGCCGAAACTGGAATTGACCCAGCTCAAAGGTGATTTCCGCTTCGACAGTGCCAAGGGCCTGAGCGGGCAGAACATCGCTGCCCGAGCATTCGACAAACCGGTCACCGCGCAAATCTTCGCTGACGGCAGCGCTAACAAACTCAAGACCCGAGTGGCGGCATCGGGCCAGGTCGAAGTGAAGAAACTCACCGACTGGCTCGGCGTGACCCAGCCGCTGCCGGTGTCCGGGACGATTCCCTACCAGTTGCAGTTGAACCTGGACGGCGCCGACAGTCAGTTGATGGTCAGTTCCAGCATGAAAGGGGTGGCTGTCGATCTGCCGGCGCCGTTCGGCATGGCGGCGGATGTCGGGCGCGACACGATATTTCGCATGACCCTGCAGGGACAGGAGCGGCGTTACTGGGTCAATTACGATCAACTGGCCAATTTCACCTTCGCGGCGCCGCCAAGCAATTTCGCCGACGGTCGTGGTGAGTTGTTCCTCGGTGCCGGTGAAGCCGTGTTGCCTGGCAACAAAGGCTTGCGCATTCGTGGTGTGTTGTCGGAACTGGACGTCGCGCCGTGGCAGGCTCTGGTCAACAAATATGCCGGACAGGACCCGGGCGGCAGTGCCAAGCAACTGTTGAGCAGTGCCGACTTCAAGGTCGGCAAGCTCACCGCATTCGGCACCACGCTGGATCAGGCTTCGGTCCAGTTGAATCGCAAACCGGGGGCGTGGAATCTGGCGCTCGATAGCCAGCAGGCCAAAGGTACGGCCAGCCTGCCGGACGCGAAGAACGCGCCGATTGTGGTGAATCTGCAATCCGTGCGACTGCCGGCGCCGGATCCGACGGTGCAGGCCGACGAGAATTCGCCTGACCCGTTGGTGTCGGTCGATCCGACAAAAATCCCGGCGCTGGATATCACCATCAACCAGTTGTTCCTGGGGCAGGATCTGGTCGGTGGCTGGTCACTCAAGGTCCGGCCGACCGCCAAAGGCATTGCCCTGAACAACCTCGATATGGGCCTCAAAGGCATCCTGTTGCAGGGCAACGGCGGCTGGGAAGGCGCGCCGGGTGCGACCAATAGCTGGTTCAAAGGGCGGATTGGCGGCAAGAACCTCGCCGATGTGCTCAAGGGTTGGGGCTTTGCGCCGAGCGTGACCAGCGAAGAATTCCATATGGACGTCGATGGCCGCTGGCCGGGCTCGCCGGCATGGCTGGCGACCAAGCGCTTCTCCGGGACCCTCGATGCCTCGCTGAGCAAAGGCCAGTTTGTTGAGGTGGAAGGTGGAGCGCAGGCATTGCGGGTGTTTGGTCTGCTCAACTTCAATTCCATCGGCCGCCGGTTGCGCCTGGACTTCTCCGATCTGTTTGGCAAAGGCTTGAGCTACGACCGGGTCAAAGGTTTGCTGGTGGCCAACAACGGCGTTTACGTCACGCGCGAACCAATCCGCCTGACCGGGCCGTCGAGCAATCTGGAACTGGATGGCACACTGGACCTGGTCGGCGATCAGGTCGACGCCAAATTGCTGGTGACATTGCCGGTGACCAACAACCTGCCGATTGCTGCGCTGATTGTTGGCGCTCCGGCGGTAGGCGGCGCGTTGTTCCTGATCGACAAGCTGATCGGTGACCGTGTGGCGCGCTTCGCCAGTGTGAAATACACCGTCAAAGGCCCATGGAAAGAGCCGAAAATCACCTTCGACAAGCCTTTTTGAACAGCCAGCCCCTGAACCGATGGAGTAGCATGGCCGCATATCTCTTGCGGAGTTCGCTATGTCTTTAGCGGTGATTCAAATGGTCAGCCAGAGCGATGTGCTGGCCAATCTGGCTCAGGCCCGGCGCCTGCTTGAACAAGCGGCAGCGAGCGGCGCGAAGCTGGCCGTGTTGCCGGAAAACTTCGCCGCCATGGGTCGTCGCGACATCGCCGCCATCGGCCGTGCCGAGGCCCTTGGCGAAGGCCCGATCCTGCCATGGTTGAAACAGACCGCCCGCGACCTCAGGTTATGGATAGTCGCCGGCACATTGCCGTTGCCGCCGGTCGATCAACCCGACGCCAAGTCGCACGCCTGTTCGCTGCTGGTCAACGATCAGGGCGAAACCGTTGCGCGATATGACAAGCTGCACTTGTTCGATGTCGATGTAGCGGACAATCGCGGCCGTTACCGCGAATCCGATGACTATGCTTATGGCAGTGGTGTGGTCGTGGCGGACACCCCGGTGGGCAAAGTCGGTCTGACCGTGTGTTATGACCTGCGCTTTCCGGAGCTGTATAGCGAATTGCGCGCTGCCGGTGCCGAGTTGATTACCGCTCCGTCGGCGTTTACCGCGGTAACGGGCGCGGCGCATTGGGACGTACTGATCCGCGCGCGGGCCATCGAGACTCAGTGTTATGTGTTGGCGGCAGCACAGGGCGGCACCCATCCGGGACCGCGAGAAACCTTCGGGCATGCGGCGATCGTCGACCCGTGGGGGCGCGTGCTGGCGCATCAGGATCAAGGCGAAGCGGTGTTGTTGGCCGAACGCGATAGCGATGAACAAGCGTCCATCAGGGCGCGGATGCCGGTGATGAGTCATCGGCGGTTTTTCTCGCAGGGCGCACAGCGACCTGCCTCAGAACATGAATTTAAGGCCTAAACCATGAGCGAGTTGTTGTCCTCAGTCAGTGATCACCTTTTGGCGCCCGGCGGCGTGACGATCGAGAGCCTGCAAGGCGTGCTCGGCGATCTGGCGGGCCCGGGCATCGATGCCGCCGACTTGTATTTCCAGGGCCAGATCTCCGAGTCCTGGGCGTTGGAAGACGGCATCGTCAAGGAAGGCAGCTTCAACCTCGACCAGGGTGTCGGTGTGCGTGCTCAGTCCGGTGAAAAAACCGGTTTTGCCTACAGTAATGCGATCACCCTCGAAGCCTTGGGCGCCGCGGCGCGTGCGGCGCGTTCAATCTCCCGGGCCGGGCAGAACGGCACGGTGCAGGCGTTCACCACGCAGGACGTCGCGCAGTTGTACGCGCCGGACAACCCGCTGGAAGTGCTGAGCCGTGCCGAGAAAGTCGAACTGCTCAAGCGCATCGACGTCGCCACTCGCGCACTTGATCCGCGTATTCAGCAGGTCAGCGTGAGCATGGCCGGCGTCTGGGAGCGAATTCTGGTGGCGTCCACCGACGGCGGCCTGGCGGCGGACGTGCGACCGCTGGTGCGCTTCAATGTCAGCGTCATCGTTGAACAGAATGGCCGTCGCGAGCGCGGCGGGCATGGCGGCGGCGGGCGTACCGATTACCGTTATTTCCTCGCCGAAGACCGTGCCATGGGCTACGCCCGTGAAGCGTTGCGTCAGGCGCTGGTGAACCTCGAAGCGATTCCGGCGCCGGCCGGTACCTTGCCGGTGGTGTTGGGTTCAGGCTGGTCGGGCGTGCTGCTGCACGAAGCGGTTGGTCATGGTCTGGAAGGCGACTTCAACCGCAAGGGCAGTTCGGCCTACAGCGGGCGCATGGGCGAAATGGTTGCCTCCAAGCTTTGCACCATCGTCGATGACGGCACCCTTAGTGGTCGTCGCGGCTCGCTGAGTGTCGACGACGAAGGCACGCCGACCGAGTGCACCACGCTGATTGAAAACGGCGTCCTCAAGGGTTACATGCAGGACAAGCTCAACGCGCGTCTGATGGGCGTGGCCCGTACCGGTAACGGTCGCCGTGAATCCTACGCGCACCTGCCGATGCCGCGCATGACCAACACCTACATGCTGGGTGGCGAAAGCGATCCGGCGGAAATCATCGCTTCGGTGAAGAAGGGCATCTACTGCGCTAACCTTGGCGGCGGTCAGGTCGACATCACCAGCGGCAAGTTCGTGTTCTCCACCAGCGAGGCGTACCTGATCGAAGACGGCAAGATCACTGCGCCGGTCAAAGGCGCGACGTTGATCGGCAACGGGCCCGAGGCGATGAGCCGGGTGTCGATGGTTGGTAACGATCTGGCACTGGACAGCGGCGTGGGCACGTGTGGCAAGGATGGGCAGTCGGTACCGGTGGGTGTTGGCCAGCCGACGCTGAAAATCGATGCGATCACCGTGGGTGGCACGGGCGCATAAGGAAAGGTGAAACTGCGGGTGGCGCACAGGGCGACCACCCGGTGACGAATATCAACGCAGTCCGCGTTGAGTCTCGTCCAGTTCACGGATGTACTTGAAGATCTTGCGGCTGGAAGCAGGAGGTTTGTTTTGCGCAACCTCATGCTGAGCCTGACGGATCAGGGAACGCAGTTGCTGGCGATCGGCGTCCGGGTACTCGACGACGAATTTCTCCAGCACGGCATCGTCGCCTGCGATCAGGCGATCCCGCCAGCGTTCGAGATTGTGGAAACGCTCGTTGTACTGACGAGTCGAGGCATCGAGTTGATCGAGCAACGTGAGAATCGCGTCAGTGTCCTGATCGCGCATCAGTTTGCCGATGAACTGCAAGTGCCTTTTACGCGCGATGTTCGCGGTGTGCTTGGGCGCATCGGCCAGGGCCCGGCGCATGGCGTCGGTCAACGGCAGTTTTGCGACCAAGTCGGGCTTGAGTGTGGTCAGGCGCTCGCCGAGGTCAACCAGAGCATGTAGCTCGCGTTTGACCTGAGATTTGCTTTTTTCTCCCGTATCGAGGGAGTCGTCGTAAGAATCAACCATGGTGGCAGTCCGCAAAGAAACGCCGCCATGATAACCAGTCGGGGGCCGCGTGTCCGGCCCGGTCGCTCGATGACCCCAGCCGAAAGCAGAATTTGAGTGGAGATGAGCATGAGTGCAGTTGAAAGCGTCGGCCCGCAGGCATTGCCGGCACTGCAGGAACAGGTCGAGCAGATCATCGCCGAAGCCAAGCGTCAGGGCGCCAGTGCCTGCGAAGTCGCGGTGTCGCTAGAGCAGGGGTTGTCGACCTCGGTGCGCCAGCGCGAAGTCGAAACGGTCGAATTCAATCGTGATCAGGGTTTTGGCATCACGCTGTATGTCGGTCAGCGAAAGGGTTCTGCGAGCACCTCGGCTACTGGCCCGGATGCCATTCGCGAAACAGTCGCCGCCGCACTGGCGATCGCCAAACACACGTCTGAAGACGAAGCCTCGGGCCTGGCCGATGCAGCGCTAATGGCCAGGGACCTGCAGGATTTCGATCTATTCCACGAATGGGACATCACCCCGGAGCAAGCCATCGAGAAGGCATTGCTCTGTGAAGCGGCGGCATTCGACGCCGATGCGCGGATCAAGAACGCCGATGGCACTACCCTCAGCACCCATCAGGGTTGCCGCGTGTATGGCAACAGCCACGGTTTCATTGGTGGGTATGCGTCGACCCGGCACAGCCTGAGCTGCGTGATGATCGCCGAGGCCGATGGCCAGATGCAGCGTGATTACTGGTATGACGTGAGTCGTCAGGGCACATTGCTCGCCGATCCGGTGAGCATTGGCCAGAAGGCCGCGCAACGAGCGGCGAGCCGCTTGGGTGCGCGCCCGGTGCCGACCTGCGAGGTGCCGGTGCTGTTTTCCGCTGAGCTGGCGGGTGGTTTGTTCGGAAGTTTTCTTTCGGCAGTGTCCGGAGGCAGTCTGTATCGCAAATCGTCGTTCCTGGAAGGCACGCTGGGGCAGAAGTTGTTCCCGGAATGGCTGACCATCGACGAGCGCCCACACTTGATGCGTGCAATGGGCAGCGCTTCGTATGACGGTGACGGCTTGGCGACTTATGCCAAACCGTTCGTCGAAAAGGGCGAGTTGGTTTCATACATTCTCGGCACTTACTCCGGCCGTAAGCTCGGTATGCCTAGCACTGCCAACGCCGGTGGCGTGCACAACCTGTTCGTCACCCATGGCGATGAAGATCAGGCTGCACTGTTGAAGCGTATGGGCCGTGGCTTGTTGGTCACCGAATTGATGGGTCATGGCTTGAACATGGTTACCGGCGATTATTCGCGCGGGGCGGCGGGGTTCTGGGTCGAGAACGGTGAAATCCAGTTCGCGGTGCAGGAAGTGACCATCGCCGGCAACATGCGCGACATGTTCAAACAGATCGTCGCCGTGGGTAACGATCTTGAGCTGCGCAGCAACATTCGCACCGGTTCGGTGTTGATCGAGCGGATGACCGTCGCGGGCAGCTAAGCTTCGGATTTCGTTCAGCAAAAAGGCGCGCCATCTCATCGGATGGCGCGCCTTTTTCGTTGGTGTCACACAAAACCCTGTGGGAGCGAGCCTGCTCGCGAAGGCGATTTAACTGCCAGCCTCCATGGTGACTGACTCGACGCCTTCGCGAGCAGGCTCGCTCCCACAATGAAATCTGCATGGCTCGGCACTCTTGTTTTGGTTCTCATTATCATCTAATAATAAATCTCATTACCGAATGAGCCCGGATCATGAGTTCTGCCTTGCACGAGCAGCCGTACCTCGAAAACTGGCGCTGGATGAGTCGCCAGATCCGTTGCGCGATGGATCCTGACGAACCGCGCCTGATCGAGCATTACCTCGCCGAAGGGCGGTATCTGGCCTGCTGTACGGCAACTTCCCCGTGGACCATCGCTGAAACCTCTTTCCGTCTGCTGCTCGACACCGCCACCGACATCGCCTTGCCGTGGCACTGGCGCAGCTTCTGTCTCGACCAAGCCTGGCGCCCATTGCGTGAAATGGAGCGTCTGTCCCTGTGCAAGTGCCGGCTCAAGCGCTGGCAGCGCTACACCTGGCAACTGGCGACCTGCGAGTTGCTTCCCTCGATTCCTCTTATTGAACTGGTGCAAGGATTTTCAGATGACCAAGACACGTATTGAGCGCGACAGCATGGGCGAACTGCAGGTGCCGGTGGACGCTCTCTACGGCGCGCAAACCCAGCGCGCAGTGGATAACTTCCCGATCAGCGGCAAGCCGATGCCGACCCAATTCATTCGTGCGCTGATTCTTGCTAAAGCGGCCGCCGCCCGGGCCAACGTCGAACTCAACCAGATCAGCGCCGCCCAGGGCAAAGCCATCAGCGACGCCGCCCAGGGCCTGCTCGAAGGCGACTTCATGCAGCATTTCCCGGTGGATATCTTCCAGACCGGTTCCGGCACCAGTTCCAACATGAACGCCAACGAAGTGATCGCCACCCTGGCCAGTCGCCTGCTCGACGAGCCAGTCAACGCCAACGATCACGTCAACTGCGGCCAAAGCAGCAACGACATCATCCCGACCACCATTCACGTCAGCGCGGCATTGGCCCTGCACGAGCAATTGCTGCCAGCGCTGCTGCACCTGGTGCAAGTCATCGAGCACAAAGCCGAGCAGGTGCATCATCACGTCAAAACCGGTCGCACTCACTTGATGGACGCGATGCCGGTGCGCATGAGTCAGGTGCTCAACGGCTGGGCGCAGCAACTCAAGGCCAACATCGGCCACTTGCAGGACCTGCTGCCAAGTCTGCAATCCCTGGCGCAGGGCGGCACGGCCGTCGGCACCGGGATCAATGCGCATCCTGAGTTCGCCGCACGTTTCAGCCGTCAACTCAGCCAATTGACCCACGTGCAATTCACTCAAGGCAAGGATCTGTTCGCCCTGATCGGCTCACAAGACACTGCCGTCGCCGTCTCTGGCCAGCTCAAGGCCATAGCCGTTTCTTTGATGAAAATCGCCAACGACCTGCGTTGGATGAACTCCGGCCCGCTCGCCGGTCTCGGTGAAATCGAATTGGAAGGCCTGCAACCGGGCTCGTCGATCATGCCGGGCAAGGTCAACCCGGTGATCCCGGAAGCCACTGCCATGGTTGCTGCGCAAGTGATCGGCAACGATTCGGTGATCACCATTGCCGGTCAGTCGGGCAACTTCGAGTTGAACGTAATGCTGCCGATCATCGCCCAGAACCTGTTGAGCAGCATCGAACTGCTGGCCAACTCCAGCCGTCTGCTTGGTGACAAGGCCATCGCGACATTCAAGGTCAACGAGTCGCGACTCAAGGAAGCGCTGTCGCGCAACCCGATTCTGGTCACCGCGCTCAACCCGATCATCGGCTACCAGAAAGCCGCGGAAATCGCCAAGCAGGCCTACAAACAAGGCCGCCCGGTGATTGACGTCGCCCTGGAACACACCGACCTGTCGCGCAGCCAACTGGAAGAGCTACTCAATCCCGAGAAGCTCACTGCCGGCGGCGTGTAAACCCCGCAACCGCTTTGGAGGCTCACCATGGAGCACTGGAAACGCACGATCGAACGGGCCAATCGCTGCTTCATGCTGGGCGAATTGATCGACGCCCGCGAGGCTTACCTGCAAGCCCTGGCCCTGGCGCAAGTGTTGTTCGAGCGCTGGGCGGATGCCGACGAAGCGGTGGCGGCCTGCGTCATCTCTCATCACAACCTGGCGGATCTGCACCTGCGCCTGAATCAGCCCGAGGAGAGCGCCGAGTATCTCTGCGCGATTCACCAACGGCTGTTGCAGACCATGCAGGACGAGCGCCTACGCCCGGCCCTGCGTGAGGCGGCGCTGCGCCAGAGCAGCAAGACCTACGTTGAATTACTGAACTTCATCAGCGAACACGGCGAATACCCGCGCACTCAGCGCCTGCTGCACCCGGATACCGGCAATGCGCGTCGCGCGCCTGCCCCACATCACCATGGAGTCCATTGAAATGGCTTTTACTTTGCCTGCCTTGCCTTACGCCTACGACGCCCTCGAACCGCATATCGATGCGCAGACCATGGAGATCCACTACACCAAGCATCACCAGACTTACATCAACAACCTCAACGCCGCCGTAGAAGGCACTGAATACGCCGAGTGGCCGGTGGAAAAACTGGTCGCCAGCGTGCAGCAGTTGCCGGAAAAACTCCGTGCGGCGGTGATCAATCAGGGCGGCGGTCATGCCAATCATTCGCTGTTCTGGGAAGTCATGGTGCCAAGCGGTGGCGGCAAGCCCGATGGCGCGCTGGCCAAGGCCATTGATGAACAACTGGGTGGTCTGGACAGTTTCAAAGAGGCCTTCACCAAAGCCGCGCTGACCCGTTTCGGCAGCGGTTGGGCCTGGCTCAGCGTGACCCCGCAGAAGAAACTGATCGTGGAAAGCAGCGGCAACCAGGACAGTCCACTGATGAACGGCAACACGCCAATTCTCGGTCTCGATGTCTGGGAGCACGCCTACTACCTGCGTTACCAGAACCGTCGTCCGGAATACATCAACGCCTTTTACAACGTGATCAATTGGCCTGAAGTGGCTGCGCGCTACAAAGCCGCACTGGTTTAAGTCTTCTATAAAAACAATCCAAGGCTGACTATGGGCACTGAAACACTGGCGATCGGAAGTGGGCGTATGTTTCGTTACGCGGTGGGCTCGCTCTTGCTGTTGGCGGGCATGACCTTGCTGGTCGCTCACGGGCTGGAATGGCTGGATCTGGAACCGAGGCTGTCGCGCGCGTTGCAAGGCGGGGCGATCTGCGCGCTCGGCACGGCGCTCGGCGCGGTTCCGGTACTGGTGATTCGGCGCATGCCCCAGGCGCTCAGCGATACATTGCTGGGTTTTGGCGCTGGCGTGATGTTGGCAGCGACGGCGCTTTCGCTGATCGTGCCGGGCATTGCCGCCGCTGAAAGCCTCGGCCTGACAGCGTGGGCCGCCAGCGGCTTGATCTGCTTCGGCATCATGCTCGGTGCGTTCGGGCTGTTTCTGGTCGACCGGCAATTGGCTGGTGCGTCTCCGGAGATGCTCGTGGGCACGGTCGAACGGCCGGTGATTCCGCCGCGGATCTGGCTGTTCGTGTTCGCCATCATTGCTCATAACATTCCGGAGGGCATGGCGGTCGGTGTCTCCGCTGGCGGCGGCATGCCGGATGCCGATAGTCTGGCCATGGGCATTGCCTTGCAGGATGTGCCGGAAGGTCTGGTGATTGCGCTGGTGCTGGCTGGGGCGGGAATGTCGCGGGTCAAGGCGTTCTTGATCGGCGCGTCGTCGGGCCTGGTTGAGCCGGTTTTTGCCCTGCTGTGTGCGTGGCTGGTGAGCCTGGCGCAGGTGCTGTTGCCGTTAGGTCTGGCGCTGGCGGCCGGGGCGATGTTGCTGGTGGTGACCCACGAAGTGATCCCCGAGTCGCGACGCAATGGTCACGACAAACTGGCCAGTCTCGGCCTGTTGATCGGGTTTTGTCTGATGATGGTGATGGATACAGCGCTGGGTTGAGTTGAATTGTGGCGAGGGAGCTTGCTCCCTCGCCACAGGCGATCAGCCACCTTCGTCGAAGTAGTTGTTGATCAACGCCACCAGCGCATCCAGCGCTTCCTGTTCCTGATGCCCTTCGGTACTCAAATAGATTTTGGTGCCTTTGCCAGCCGCCAACATCATCATCGCCATGATGCTTTTGCCATCAACCGTAGTCTCCGGCGTGCGGCCTACTCGGATCGTGCAATCGGGATACTGGCCGGCAACCCCGACAAACTTCGCCGACGCTCGGGCATGCAAACCCAGTTTATTGATGATTTCGATTTCCAGAGCAGGCATCGCGGTGTGAATCCTTTAAGTGAGGTCGCGGTGGCGAACCTGGACATTCTTCAGGGTTTTCTGCAGGGCCTGACCCAAGCGTTCGGTCAGGTAGACGGAGCGGTGATGCCCGCCGGTACAGCCAATGGCAATGGTGACGTAGGCGCGGTTACTCGCGGCGAAGCGTGGCAACCATTTGTGCAGATAGGTGAAGATGTCCTGGAACATTTCCTCCACCTCGGGCTGTGCTGCCAAATACTCGGCCACCGGCGCATCGAGACCCGATTGTGCACGCAACTCTGGTTTCCAGTAAGGATTGGGCAGGCAGCGCACATCGAACACCAGGTCCGCATCCACCGGCATGCCGCGCTTGAAGCCGAATGACTCGACCAGGAACGCGGTGCCCGGCTCCGGCTGATTCAGCAAACGCAACTTGATGGTGTCGCGCAACTGGTACAGGTTCAGATGGGTGGTGTTGATTTTCAGGTCAGCGAGGTCGGCGATAGGGCCGAGCAGGGCGGTTTCATCCTGAATCGCCTCGGCCAGCGAGCGGTTGGCGTTGCTCAGTGGATGGCGACGGCGGGTTTCGGAAAAACGCTTGAGCAGCGTCTCCTCGTCAGCATCCAGATACAAGACATCGCACTGGATATGCTTGCTGCGGACATCTTCAAGCAGTTCCGGAAAACGGGTCAGATGGCTCGGCAGGTTACGCGCATCGATTGAAACGGCTACCAGCGGCTGCGCCAGTTCGGTGTGAATCAGCGCCCGTTCGGCCAGTTCTGGCAGCAGGCCAGCCGGCAGATTGTCGATGCAGTAGTAACCGTTGTCCTCAAGGACATCCAGGGCGGTACTTTTACCCGAGCCGGAACGGCCACTGACGATGATCAAGCGCATGATTACTGCCCGTTTTGCTCGTCCAGTACGACCTGGTACAAGGCTTCGTTGCTCGGAGCGCTGCGCAGCTTATCGCGCACGTCCTTGCGATCGAGCATGCTGGCGATCTGGCGCAGCAACTCCAGATGGGCATCGGTAGCCGCTTCCGGGACCAGCAGAACGAACAGCAGGTCAACCGGGGCGCCGTCGATGGCATCGAAATCGATAGGGGCTTCAAGGTGCATCAAGGCGCTGATTGGCGACTGGCAACCCTTGAGGCGGCAGTGAGGAATGGCGATGCCGTTGCCGAAACCGGTAGAGCCGAGTTTCTCACGGGCGATCAGGGCCTCGAAGACATCTTGCATCTCCAGATCCGGCACTTCGCGGGCGATCAGGTTGGCAATTTGTTCGAGGGCTTTCTTTTTACTGCCGCCCGGCACGTTCACCAGGGAACGGCCGGGGGTCAGGATACTTTCAAGTCGGATCATGGAATGGGGGGTTATCGACCGGTGGCGCCCTGGAGCAGGCTCTGGGTCTTTTCCTTATGCTTTTTGAGTTGTTTATCCAGCTTGTCGGTCAAGGCGTCGATCGCCGCGTACATATCGGTATGTTCCGCATTGGCGACCACTTCGCTGCCGGGTATATGCAAGGTGGCTTCGATTTTCTGCTTCAGCTTTTCGACGCACATCGTGACTTGCACGTTGGTGATCTTGTCGAAATGTCGTTCCAGTCGTTGGAGTTTTTCCTCGATGTAGGAACGCAGAGGTTGGGTCACTTCCAGTTGGTGTCCACTGATGTTGACTTGCATACAGCTTCTCCTTCGTTGCCAGTGCATAAAGCGGCAGGCTGGATAGCCTGCCACTGGAACGCTGTAACGTGGCTTACATCAACCGCTTGCGTTCGCTCGAAGGCGCGATCCCTAAGGACTCGCGGTACTTGGCGACGGTGCGGCGAGCCACCTGAATGCCTTGTGCCTCCAGTAAACCAGCGATCTTGCTGTCACTCAACGGCTTTTTCTGATTTTCCGCCGCAACCAGTTTTTTGATGATCGCGCGGATCGCCGTGGACGAGCATTCACCGCCTTCGGAGGTGCTGACGTGGCTGGAGAAAAAGTATTTCAGTTCATAAATACCGCGCGGG
Source organism: Pseudomonas sp. NPDC087817 (assembly GCF_044742875.1). Lineage (NCBI taxonomy): Bacteria > Pseudomonadati > Pseudomonadota > Gammaproteobacteria > Pseudomonadales > Pseudomonadaceae > Pseudomonas > Pseudomonas sp. NPDC087817. The sequence continues at coordinate 19,118 of NZ_JBIUVJ010000051.1, read as the reverse complement.
GTATGCATGAATTTCTGTGTGGTCACCCGGGAAATCGTCGATTCATGCATGCCGACCGCTTCGGCGATGTCATGCAGGACCAGCGGCTTCATGGCTTCGTCGCCGTATTCCAGGAAGCCGCGCTGATGCTCGACGATCTGGGTGGCCACTTTCATCAGGGTTTCGTTGCGGCTTTGCAGGCTTTTGATGAACCAGCGAGCTTCCTGCAACTGATTGCGCATGAAAGTGTTGTCGGCGCTGGTATCGGCGCGACGCACGAAACCGGCGTACTGGGCGTTGACCCGCAGGCGTGGCACTGACTCCTGATTCAGCTCGACCAGCCAGCGCTCGTTGTCCTTGCGCACGATGACGTCCGGGACGACGTACTCGGCTTCAGTGGATTCGATCTGCGAGCCTGGACGCGGGTTGAGGCTCTGCACCAGTTCGATGACCTGACGCAGCTCGTCTTCCTTGAGCTTCATGCGGCGCATCAACTGGCTGTAATCACGGCTGCCGAGCAAGTCGATGTAGTCGGTGACCAGGCGCTTCGCTTCAGCCAGCCAAGGGGTCTTGGCCGATAGCTGACGCAGTTGCAGCAGCAGGCATTCACTGAGGTTGCGGGCGCCAATGCCTGCCGGTTCGAATTGCTGGATGCGGTGCAGGACGGCTTCAATCTCGTCCAGTTCGATGTCCAGTTCCGGATCGAACGCTTCAAGAATCTCCTCGAGGGTTTCGTCCAGGTAGCCCTGATTGTTGATGCAATCGATCAGGGTCACGGCGATCAGTCGATCGGTGTCGGACATCGGTGCGAGGTTCAATTGCCACAGCAGGTGACTTTGCAGACTTTCGCCAGCGGAGGTGCGGGTGGTGAAATCCCACTCGTCGTCATCGCTGGTTGGCAGGCTGCTGGCACTGGTCTGGTAAACGTCCTCCCAGGCCGTATCGACCGGAAGCTCGTTGGGGATACGCTCGCTCCAGTCGCCGTCCTCAAGGTTATCCACCGTTGGGGCGGTTTCCTGATAGGAGGGTTCCTGGATCTCGGTGTTGGGCTTCTGTTCGGCGTTGTCGGCCAGGGGATCGGAGTTGTCGAAGTCGTCGCCTTCTTCCTGGCGTTCGAGCATCGGATTGGATTCCAGGGCCTCCTGGATTTCCTGTTGCAGATCCAGGGTCGACAATTGGAGCAGGCGGATAG
>NZ_JBIUVJ010000051.1:12131-17937 GCF_044742875.1 Pseudomonas sp. NPDC087817 | reverse complement strand
GATGGTTTCATGGCAGGGGCTTAACACCTTATTCGCCGGCGCTATGCGCCATCCACTACAGGGCGCCGGAGCGCCAAACTTAAGCAAATTATATGCCTGAAACTGAAGTGTTTGCCTAGAGCGCTGTAACAATTAAAGCGTATTAAATCCTGCTTGAATCGATACAGCACCCGGGCGGCTCACCGGGCACTTTTCGCTTACAGGCGGAATTCGTGGCCCAGATACACTTCCTTGACCAGATCGTTGGCCAGGATGGTCGCGGAGTCACCTTCGGCGATCAGTTGACCGTCGTTGACGATGTAGGCGGTTTCGCAGATGTCCAGCGTCTCACGCACGTTGTGGTCGGTGATCAGTACACCGATGCCCTTGGCCTTGAGATGGTGGATGATCTGCTTGATGTCGCCGACCGAAATCGGGTCGACACCGGCGAACGGTTCGTCGAGCAGGATGAATTTTGGCGCAGTTGCCAGAGCACGGGCGATTTCCACCCGGCGGCGTTCACCACCCGACAGGCTCATGCCGAGGTTGTCGCGTATGTGGCTGATGTGGAATTCCTGGAGCAGGCTTTCCAGCTCTTTGCGACGGCCGGCCTTGTCGAGCTCCTGACGGGTCTCGAGGATGGCCATGATGTTGTCGGCCACCGACAGTTTGCGGAAGATCGATGCTTCTTGCGGCAGATAGCCGATACCGGCCTTGGCGCGGCCATGCATTGGCTGGTGGCTGACGTCCAGATCGTCGATCAGCACACGACCCTGATCGGCCTGTACCAGGCCGACGATCATATAGAAGCAGGTGGTCTTGCCGGCGCCGTTCGGGCCGAGCAGGCCGACGATCTGGCCGCTGTCGATCGACAGGCTGACGTCACGCACGACCTGGCGGCTTTTATAGGCCTTGGCCAGGTGCTGAGCTTTCAGAGTTGCCATTACTGGGTTTTCTCGTCGGTTTTCTTCTTCGGCTGGATCACCATGTCGATGCGCGGACGCGACTCGGTGACCTTGCTGCCGGTAGCGCGACCGGCGCTGGCGAGTTTCTTCACGGTGTCATAGACGATTTTCTCGCCTTGAGTCGTGTTGTTGTCCTTGTCGACAACCTTGGCCTTGTCGATCAGCACAACGCGGTTTTGCGCGGCGTGGTACTGAATCGTCACGCCCCAGCCCTGAACAGGCTTGGTGTCGCCAGCGGTCTGCAGTTGTTCGAAGTAGGCGAGGTTGCCCACCGAGGTCACCACGTCGATGTCACCGGTCGGCGTGCGAGTGATGGTCACGGTGTTGCCGGTAACCTTCATCGAGCCCTGAGTGATGATGACGTCGCCTTTATAAGTGGCAATGCCATTCTTGTCGTCCAGTTGGGCGTCGTCGGCCTGGATGCGGATCGGCTGTTGCTGATCGTTCGGCAGAGCCCAGGCGCTCACGCTTCCCAGTGCTGCGCCCAGACTGAGCAAAATAGGGAGGGTTTTAACGAGCCTCATACTGTCCTCTTACGTTCGATAGCAGGTGTATCCTGCTTTCCTTCAGATACGCTTTCATTCCCACGCCAGTCGATACACCGCCAGCGCCGTCGATTCTAACGGGTTGCTCGGTCTGCGCATATTGTTCCTGCGGGAACACGGTCATGCGCGTGGAGGTAACCAGCAAATCGCGGTTTTGCTCATCGGTGCGCTTGATGCGTACCGAATCGATCAATTCGACCTGGGTGCCGCCCGAATTCACTTCGCCGCGCTCACTGGTCACATGCCACGGAAATTCCGTCCCGCGGTACATGTTCAGGTCAGGTTTGGTGACCAGCGTGATGTCGGTCGCCTTGACGTGCTCGGCCTTGTCGGAGGTCATTTCATATTGCACTTTGCCGTCCGGCAGATATTGCAGGGTATGCGTATTGGTTGCATACCAGTCGATAGGGGTTTCGACGGACGTGACCGGAGGCTTGTCGAGGAAGCGTTCCGGGCTGATGTTCCAGTAGCCTACCGCAGCGAATATCGCCGCGATGCAGCCGAACAGCAGGAAGTTGCGAAATTTTTTGCTAAACATGGTTTGGCTCACAGGTACGCGGCGTTGGCCGCATCAAGGCGGCCCTGGGCGCGCAGGATCAATTCGCAGAATTCGCGGGCGGCACCTTCGCCGCCACGGGCCCGAGTCACGCCGTGAGCGTGTTCGCGGACGAAATCGGCAGCGTTGGCAACGGCCATGCCCAGTCCCACGCGGCGAATCACCGGCAGGTCGGGCAGATCGTCACCGAGGTAGGCGACCTGTTCATAGCTTAGGCCCAGTTGTTCAAGTAGACCGTCCAGAACCACCAATTTGTCTTCGCGCCCCTGAAACAGGTGCGGGATGCCCAGGTTTTTCGCCCGGCGCTCGACCACGGGGGTTTTGCGACCGCTGATGATGGCGGTCAGTACGCCGGCGTTCATCAGCATTTTGATGCCTTGGCCGTCGAGCGTATTGAATGTCTTGAATTCACTGCCGTCTTCAAGGAAATACAGACGTCCGTCAGTGAGGACGCCGTCGACATCGAAAACTGCCAGTTTGATGGCTTTGCCGCGTTGCAGCAGATCGGTGCTCATTTACATCACTCCTGCGCGCAGCAGATCGGAGAGGTTGAACGCGCCGACCGGGCGATCTTCCTCGTCGACAACGACCAGTGCGTTGATTCGTTGGTCTTCCATGATTTTCAGGGCTTCGGCGGCGAGCATCTCCGGCCGGGCAGTCTTGCCGTGGGCGGTCATGACCTGGTCGATGGTGGCGCTGCGAATGTCGATGCTGCGATCCAGGGTGCGGCGCAAATCGCCGTCGGTGAAGATTCCGGCCAGTTTGCCATCGGCTTCAAGGATTACGGTCATGCCCAGACCCTTGCGGGTCATTTCCATCAGCGCGTCCTTGAGCAGCGTGCCCCGCTGCACTTGCGGCAATTCCTGCCCGGCGTGCATGACGTTTTCCACCTTCAGCAGCAGACGACGGCCGAGGGCGCCACCCGGGTGGGAGAAGGCGAAGTCTTCGGCGGTGAAACCGCGCGCTTCCAGCAATGCCACAGCCAGGGCATCGCCCATGACCAGTGCGGCAGTGGTGGAGGAGGTCGGGGCCAGGTTCAGCGGGCAGGCTTCATGCTCGACGTGTACGTTGAGGTTGACTTCGGCGGCCTTGGCCAGCGGCGAGGCCGGGTTGCCGGTCACGCTGATCAACTGGATGCCCAGTCGCTTGATCAGCGGCAGCAGGGTGACGATTTCGTTGGTCGAGCCGGAATTCGACAGTGCGAGGATCACGTCATCGCGAGTGATCATGCCCATGTCGCCATGACTGGCTTCGGCCGGGTGTACGAAAAATGCCGGGGTGCCGGTGCTGGCCAGCGTCGCGGCAATCTTGTTACCGACGTGCCCGGATTTGCCCATGCCGACCACCACAACACGGCCCTTGCTGGCCAGAATCATCTCGCAAGCGCGTACGAAATCGGCGTCGATATGGGGCAACAAGCCTTGTACGGCTTCCACTTCGAGGCGGATGGTGCGTTGTGCCGATTGGATCAGGTCGCTGGATTGGCTCATGTCAGAAATCGTATAGCCCGATGAAAAGGCGGCGATTATAGCGGTTATGTTGGAAAGCCTCACGCAAGTTCGTCGTGCTTTGTCATTACTCGTTACCAAAACCCGGGGAAACAGCCGCCAGACCTGTCATATCGCCGAACACGGGCCGGTACAAGCCTTGGGCGCTTGGCCTTTGCAGTGATATAGTTCGCCGCCAGTTCGGCCTGCCCGGGATGTACGTGCTTTTTAAGTAAAGCCAGGCGTCCGAGTGAGAGGCTGCATCGCAAGGAGTTTAGATGAGTGCCGATAACGCCTACGCGGTCGAGCTGAAGGGAGTCTCCTTCAAGCGCGGTGCGCGCAGCATTTTCAATAACGTCGATATTTGCATCCCGCGCGGCAAGGTCACCGGCATCATGGGGCCTTCCGGGTGTGGCAAGACCACGCTGTTACGGTTGATGGGCGCACAGTTGCGTCCGTCCAGTGGCGAAGTCTGGGTCAACGGTCAGAATCTGCCTGCGCTGTCGCGCAGCGATCTGTTCGATGCGCGCAAGCACATGGGTGTGCTGTTTCAGAGCGGCGCACTGTTCACCGATCTCGATGTGTTCGAGAACGTCGCTTTTCCCCTGCGCGTTCATACCCAATTGCCCGAAGAAATGATCCGCGACATCGTTCTGCTGAAATTGCAGGCGGTCGGTCTGCGCGGCGCTATCGAGCTGATGCCCGATGAACTGTCCGGCGGCATGAAACGCCGCGTGGCGCTGGCCCGGGCGATTGCGCTCGATCCGCAGATTCTCATGTACGACGAACCGTTCGTCGGTCAGGATCCGATTGCCATGGGCGTGCTGGTGCGACTGATCCGTCTGCTTAACGATGCGTTGGGGATCACCAGCATCGTGGTGTCCCACGATCTGGCCGAAACCGCGAGCATCGCCGACTACATCTATGTAGTGGGTGATGGTCAGGTGCTGGGGCAGGGCACGCCGGATGAGTTGATGAACTCGGATGAACCGCGTATTCGTCAGTTCATGACCGGCAATCCCGATGGCCCGGTGCCGTACCATTTTCCAGCGACGGATTACCGCGCAGATCTTCTGGGGAAGCGCTGATGCGCAGAATTTCATTAATAGAACGCGTGCGCCGTTTCGGCGAAGCGGCGATCGACGCCATTGCGGTGTTTGGTCGGGCAACGCTGTTCCTGTTTCACGCCTTGTTGGGGCGTGGCGGGATCAGCGGCGGTTTCGGTTTGCTGGTCAAACAACTGCATTCGGTCGGCGTGATGTCGCTGGTGATCATCGTGGTCTCCGGTATTTTCATCGGCATGGTGCTGGCGCTGCAGGGCTTCAGCATTCTGTCGAGCTATGGTTCGGAGCAGGCAGTGGGGCAGATGGTTGCACTGACGCTGTTGCGTGAACTCGGCCCGGTGGTGACCGCACTGCTGTTCGCCGGGCGCGCCGGATCGGCACTGACCGCAGAAATCGGCAACATGAAGTCCACCGAACAGCTTTCCAGCCTGGAAATGATCGGTGTCGACCCGCTCAAATACATTATTGCCCCGCGTTTGTGGGCCGGTTTCATTTCCCTGCCGGTGCTGGCGATGATTTTCAGCGTGGTGGGTATCTGGGGCGGCTCGTGGGTGGCTGTCGACTGGCTGGGCGTGTATGAAGGCTCGTACTGGGCGAACATGCAAAACAGCGTGAACTTCACCAGTGACGTGCTCAACGGCGTCATCAAAAGTATCGTGTTTGCCTTCGTCGTGACCTGGATCGCCGTATTTCAAGGCTATGACTGTGAGCCCACTTCCGAGGGCATCAGTCGCGCCACCACCAAGACCGTAGTGTTTGCCTCGCTGGCAGTGCTGGGCCTGGACTTTATTCTGACCGCTTTGATGTTTGGAGATTTCTGATGCAAAACCGCACCCTGGAAATCGGTGTCGGCCTGTTCCTGCTGGCAGGGATCCTGGCTTTGTTGCTGCTTGCTTTGCGGGTCAGTGGCCTGTCTCCGACTTCGACCACCGACACCTATAAACTTTATGCCTACTTCGACAATATCGCCGGTTTGACGGTCAGAGCCAAAGTGACCATGGCCGGTGTCACCATCGGCAAGGTCACCGCAATCGATCTGGATCGCGACAGCTTCACCGGTCGGGTGACCTTGCAAGTGGACAAGAAGGTCGACAATCTGCCGACCGACTCCACAGCATCTATCCTGACTGCGGGTCTGCTGGGCGAGAAATACATCGGTATCAGCGTGGGCGGGGAGGACACCCGTCTGAAGGATGGTGGAACCATCCAC
>NZ_JBIUVJ010000051.1:0-12121 GCF_044742875.1 Pseudomonas sp. NPDC087817 | reverse complement strand
AAATTACCAGACGCGCGGGGGCCGCGGTTGTGGCACCCCCCAAGTTACAGCGGGTCCCCCCCCCCCCCCCGTTTATGGTTTGGTCACCCCCCCCACGACACGCAGTCGTCTCTGGTACTGGAAGACCTGATCGGTAAATTCCTGCTCAATACCGTTAGCAAAGACGCCAAATGAGGAGCTTTTGAATGATCTCTACCTTGCGACGTGGCCTGTTGGTGTTACTCGCGACACTGCCACTGATGGGTACCGCTGTGGCGGCACAGTCGGCGCACGATCTGGTTCAGGACACCACGAACCGGATGCTCTCCGACCTGCAGGCCAATAAAGAGAAGTACAAGCAGGATCCGCAGGATTTCTATACGGCGTTGAACACCATCGTCGGCCCGGTGGTGGATGCCGAAGGTATTTCCAAAAGCATCATGACGGTCAAGTATTCGCGCAAGGCTACGCCGGCGCAGATGCGGACCTTCGAGGAAAACTTCAAGAAAGGCCTGTTTCAGTTCTACGGCAACGCCTTGCTCGAATACAACAACCAGGGCATTACCGTCGATCCTGCCAAGGATGAGTCGGGTGACCGCACCAGCGTTGGCATGACCGTCAAGGGCAGCAACGGCGCGATCTATCCTGTGCAATACACGCTGGAGAAGATCAACGGCGAGTGGAAACTGCGCAACGTGATCATCAACGGCATCAACATCGGCAAGCTGTTCCGTGATCAGTTCGCCGACGCGATGCAGCGCAACGGCAATGATCTGGACAAGACCATCAACAACTGGGCAGGTGAAGTGGCCAAGGCCAAGCAAACCACCGAGCAAGCTGCCGAGAAGCCAGCGCAATGAATGAGGCGGCAGTTCGTATGAGTGATGTCGACGAGCTATTGCTCAGCGGAGTGCTGGACTACCGCACCGGCCCTGACCTGCGCAAGGAAGGTCAGGCGCTGATCAAGTCGAGCAAGGCTGCTTCGCTGGTCATTGATTGCTCGGCAGTGAAGAAGTCCAGCAGCGTCGGTTTGTCGTTGCTGCTGTGCTTCATCCGTGATGCACAAGCCGCCGGCAAAGCGGTCAGCATCCGGGCGATGCCCGAAGACATGCGCGAAATCGCTCAGGTCAGCGAACTGACCGAGCTGTTGGCGCAACCCTGAACCCGCATCGATAAAGAAGCCCCCCGTCAGAGTCCTGCCAATGCGGGGTTCGCAGGCGCGGGGCTTTTTTGTATGATGTCCGACCCGTGCGCACAGGGCGCCGATTGAGGTTGAGCATGCAGGCCGTAGAAGTGAAGAGCTTCCTTGAAGGAAAGCTGCCCGGAACGTTGGTAGAAGTTGAGGGCGAAGGCTGCAATTTCCAGCTGAACGTGATTAGCGATGAACTGGCGGCGTTGAGCCCGGTGAAGCGTCAGCAGCAGATCTATGCCCATTTGAACCCATGGATCACCGATGGCAGCATTCATGCGGTCACTATGAAATTTTTCAGCAGCGCGGCCTGGGCCGAGCGCACCTGAGCCTAAGGGCGTCGAGATTCTTATGGATAAATTGATTATTACTGGTGGCGCTCGTCTTGATGGCGAGATCCGCATTTCCGGGGCAAAGAACTCTGCCCTGCCGATCCTGGCCGCCACCCTGCTGTGCGATGGCCCGGTGACGGTCGGCAACCTGCCGCACCTGCACGACATCACCACCATGATCGAGCTGTTCGGGCGCATGGGCATTGAGCCGGTGATTGACGAGAAGCTCAGCGTCGAAATCGACCCACGCACCATCAAGACCCTGATCGCGCCGTACGAACTGGTGAAAACCATGCGTGCCTCGATTCTGGTACTGGGCCCGATGGTTGCCCGTTTCGGTGAAGCCGAAGTCGCGCTGCCTGGCGGTTGCGCCATCGGTTCGCGTCCGGTCGACCTGCACATTCGCGGTCTCGAAGCCATGGGCGCAGTGATCGACGTCGAAGGCGGCTACATCAAGGCCAAGGCGCCTGAAGGCGGCCTGCGCGGTGCACAATTCTTCTTCGATACCGTCAGCGTGACCGGTACCGAAAACATCATGATGGCCGCTGCTCTGGCCAAGGGCCGCAGCGTGCTGCAGAACGCCGCTCGCGAGCCTGAAGTGGTTGACCTGGCGAACTTCCTCAACGCCATGGGCGCCAAGGTTTCCGGCGCTGGCACCGACACCATCACCATCGATGGCGTCGAGCGTCTGGGTTCGTGCTTCTACAAAGTCATGCCTGACCGTATCGAAACCGGCACCTACCTGGTGGCTGCTGCGGTCACCGGTGGTCGCGTCAAGGTCAAGGACACCGATCCGACCATCCTTGAAGCGGTTCTGGAAAAGCTTCGTGAGTCCGGCGCAGAAATCACCTGCGGTGAAGACTGGATCGAGCTGAACATGCACGGCAAGCGCCCGAAAGCGGTCAACGTGCGCACCGCGCCCTACCCGGCGTTCCCGACCGACATGCAGGCGCAGTTCATCTCGCTCAACGCCATTGCCGAAGGCACTGGTGCCGTGATCGAGACGATCTTCGAAAACCGTTTCATGCACGTTTATGAACTGCACCGCATGGGCGCCAAGATCCAGGTCGAAGGAAACACCGCCATCGTTACCGGTACTGAAGTGCTGAAAGGCGCACCTGTGATGGCGACCGACCTGCGGGCGTCGGCCAGCCTGGTGATCTCGGCACTGGTTGCCGAAGGCGATACCCTGATCGACCGCATCTACCACATCGACCGTGGTTACGAGTGCATCGAAGAAAAATTGCAGATGCTGGGTGCCAAGATCCGTCGCGTTCCGGGCTGATCGCTGCATCGGGACACAGGGACGTGTCCACTGAATTCGTTTCGAATCGAGGTTTTCATCCGTGAAAACCTCGATGTGTGTCCGGCGCCGATTGCGACCGGACATGAGTACCTTGATAAGGACTGACGTTTCCCATGTTGACCATCGCACTGTCCAAGGGCCGCATCCTTGACGACACGCTGCCGCTTCTCGCTGAAGCGGGCATCGTGCCGACCGAGAATCCGGACAAGAGCCGCAAGCTGATCATCCCCACGACGCAGGACGACGTACGCCTGCTGATCGTGCGCGCCACCGACGTGCCGACCTATGTCGAGCATGGCGCGGCCGACCTCGGCGTTGCCGGTAAAGATGTGCTGATGGAATACACCGGCCAGGGCCTGTACGAGCCACTGGATCTGCAGATCGCTCAGTGCAAACTGATGACCGCCGGCAAGATCGGCGCCGCCGAGCCCAAGGGCCGTCTGCGCGTGGCGACCAAGTTCGTCAACGTCGCCAAGCGCTATTACGCCGAGCAGGGCCGTCAGGTCGACATCATCAAGCTTTACGGCTCGATGGAGCTGGCGCCGCTGATCGGTCTGGCGGACAAGATCATCGACGTGGTCGACACCGGCAACACCCTGCGCGCCAACGGCCTGGAACCTCAGGAACTGATCGCCACGATCAGCTCGCGCCTGGTGGTCAACAAGGCTTCGATGAAAATGCAACACGCACGAATCCAGGCGTTGATCGATACCCTGCGCAACGCAGTGGAATCGCGACACCGCGGCTGATCTACCTGCGCGACCCCTGGTCGCGCCGTCTATCCGCCTCATAGCCAGAATTCTCAGGTGCCCAAGCGGATCGAATGATAGTTTCGGGCGCCTGAGTTTTTTGCCATTCCTATGAGGCTCTCGCTATGACCGCACCGACTGCAATTCGCCGACTCAACGCTGCTGACCCGGATTTCGCGCATCATCTGGATCATCTGCTGAGCTGGGAAAGTGTGTCTGACGACTCGGTCAATCAGCGCGTGCTGGACATCATCAAGGCTGTGCGCGAGCGCGGTGACGCGGCGCTGGTCGAGTTCACACAGAAGTTCGACGGCCTCGAAGTCGCCTCGATGGCCGACCTGATCCTGCCGCGCGAGCGCCTGGAGCTGGCCCTGACTCGCATCACCGTGGCGCAGCGCGAAGCGCTGGAAAAAGCCGCGGCCCGTGTGCGCAGCTACCACGAAAAACAGAAACAGGACTCGTGGAGCTACACCGAAGCCGACGGCACCGTGCTCGGCCAGAAGGTCACGCCACTGGATCGCGCCGGCCTGTACGTGCCCGGCGGCAAGGCGTCGTATCCGTCATCGGTGTTGATGAACGCGATTCCGGCCAAGGTTGCCGGCGTGACCGAGGTGGTCATGGTCGTGCCGACCCCGCGCGGTGAAATCAACGAACTGGTGCTGGCGGCCGCGTGCATCGCTGGCGTTGACCGGGTGTTCACCATCGGTGGCGCGCAAGCGGTTGCTGCTCTGGCTTATGGCACCGAAAGCGTGCCGCAAGTCGACAAGGTCGTTGGCCCGGGCAACATCTATGTCGCGACTGCCAAACGTCACGTATTTGGTCAGGTCGGTATCGACATGATCGCCGGCCCTTCGGAAATCCTCGTGGTGTGCGACGGCCAGACCGACCCGGACTGGATCGCCATGGACCTGTTTTCCCAGGCCGAGCACGACGAAGACGCCCAGGCGATTCTGGTCAGCCCTGACGCCGAGTTCCTCGACAAGGTCGCCGCCAGCATCGACAAACTGCTGCCGACCATGGACCGCGCGACCATCATCGAAACCTCGATCAATGGTCGCGGCGCGCTGATTCACGTGCGCGACATGGCGCAAGCCATCGAAGTCGCCAACCGTATCGCCCCGGAGCACCTGGAGTTGTCGGTCGCTGACCCGCAAGCCTGGCTGCCGCAGATCCGCCACGCCGGCGCGATCTTCATGGGCCGTCACACCTCCGAAGCGCTGGGCGATTACTGCGCAGGCCCGAACCACGTATTGCCGACTTCGGGCACTGCGCGGTTCTCTTCGCCGCTGGGCGTGTACGACTTCCAGAAACGTTCCTCGATCATCTTCTGCTCCGAAGCCGGTGCTTCCGAGCTGGGTAAAACTGCATCGGTACTGGCCCGTGGCGAATCGCTCAGCGCGCACGCCCGCAGCGCCGAATACCGCATAAAAGACGACGACTTTCTTCAAGGGCAGGGGGAATGAGCATGAGTAAATTCTGGAGCCCGTTCGTCAAGGATCTGGTGCCGTATGTACCGGGCGAACAGCCGAAGCTGACCAAGTTGGTCAAGCTCAACACCAACGAAAACCCGTATGGCCCATCGCCAAAAGCCTTGGCGGCGATGCAGACCGAACTCAATGACAACCTGCGCCTGTACCCGGATCCGAACAGCGATCTGCTGAAAAACGCCGTCGCCAAGTATTACGGCGTGCAGAGCAATCAGGTATTCCTCGGCAACGGCTCGGACGAAGTGCTTGCGCACATCTTCCACGGTCTGTTGCAGCACGAGCAGCCGATTCTGTTCCCAGACATCAGCTACAGCTTCTACCCGGTCTATTGCGGGTTGTATGGCATCAAGTTCGACGCCGTGCCGCTGGATGCGCAATTCCGGATCAACCCGGCGGACTACGCCAAGCCGAACGGCGGGATCATTTTCCCTAACCCGAACGCCCCGACCGGTTGCCTGTTGGCGCTGGACGCGGTCGAGCAAATCCTCAAGGCCAGCGCGGATTCGGTGGTGGTCGTGGACGAGGCTTACATCGACTTCGGCGGCGAGACGGCGATCAGTCTGGTGGATCGTTATCCAAACCTGTTGGTGACGCAGACCCTGTCCAAGTCGCGTTCGCTGGCCGGCCTGCGGGTCGGTCTGGCGGTTGGGCATCCGGATCTGATCGAGGCGCTGGAGCGGATCAAGAACAGCTTCAACTCCTATCCACTGGATCGTCTGGCGAATGTCGGCGCGGCGGCGGCATTCGAGGATCGCGAGTACTTCGACAAGACTTGCCGATTGGTCATCGAGAGTCGCGAGTGGGTGATTGCGCAGTTGCAGGCCAAAGGTTTTGAAGTGCTGCCGTCGGCAGCCAACTTCATCTTTGCCCGTCACCCGCAACACGATGCGGCGGGTCTGGCGGCTAAATTGCGCGAGCAGGGCGTGATCGTGCGGCACTTCAAACAGGAGCGGATTGCACAGTTCCTGCGGATTTCGATTGGTACGCCGGAGCAGAATCAGGCGTTGATCGATGGGTTGGGTGATTTATAACTTTGTAAGTTGATCGTTCCCATACTGCGTGTGGGAACGATCAGCAAAGTTTGGTTTGTATTGCTGTTTTGAATGGTTTATTTGCTCATTTGTTGGACATTAAAATTTCCGTTCAAGATGAGAGCTTTATCAGCATCAAGAAATTCAAAAGTTCCATTTACAGATTTTAAGCCGTTGACTGTCCCAATCACGATGGACGCCCTGCCAAATTTTGGTTCACGGGTATCTTGTTCCGGGAGTTGGTAGGACCAAAACTCTACGACAGGCCCATGATCCAAGTCCGCAGGATAGTCGATGATATGAGCACCATCTCCAAGAGCTGGAGGGAAAGCCAGCGTCACACCCGAATGCTCGTCTTTGCCAGCAAGCATCCAGGGGTTTTCTGAACCCGTGAAGGTAAACTGGATTTGTTTGGCCTTAATAGTCAGCCCTTCCGGTGATCTTGCTTCTAACGTGCCGGTGCCGTTGCTTGTTTTAGATGACTTCATAACGTTATCCTTTTTTCGTTAATGATTCTGTTTGGGGGCGGAGGGTTCTATTCGTTTTTTCAGTCGTTAGTTTATTTTTATGAGTTAGCGTCTGCCTACTGATAGAAATGACAGTTTTTTAGCTTGATTTGGAATAGGTCGGAGGGTTCTTGCTTCTAAAGAATCAAGCCAGAGTGGACTGTTTTTACTTGGATTCGTAATTCGTAATTCGGAGCGGTAAACGTTAAATGTAAAAGCCCCTACCTCTACCCAATATAGAGGGGATCGATCGAGGGGCATTTCAGTATTTACACCGATCTGAGATATCGAGGTGTTTTGACCGAATGGGTGGGTGACTCCGCTTACTCGTGGTGTGGCTCGCCAAGGAATGTCAGCGAACTGAACAACCCACGACTGTCCACATCAGTGCTGTTCTTCACCGGCACCTCAACCTGCGCCGCAATCACATTCAACCCTTCATTACGCACCAGCACTTGCGCACGCCCATCCTTGTCCGTCTCGGTGCTCAAGGTGTTCGGCGCACTGCGATAATCTCCAATCAGTTTCACCCCCGCCGCCGGTTTGCCATCGAGCAACACCCGCACCGGCAATGAATTCCCCGGGCCAACGGTCAGCGGATCAACCTCCGGCAGAATCAGCAATTTGATCTGATCCAGTTTCGGCAACTTTGCGCCCGGCTGATAAATCGCCAGGCTGTATTTGAACGTCTCCGTCGCCTCGACAGCGCCGGGGACTTTGCTGCGTCCTTCGTTGATCCACTTCTTGTCGGCGGTTTGCGACCACATGCCGTTATTCAATGCCACGGCCATAACCGCAGGCGACTTCAATGGTTTTAGCCGTGCGTGATCCGCCAGGCGCTCGACGCTGACCGGAATCATCTTGCCGCCCGCGTCATATGCCCAGGCACCACTGATCTTCTGCGCCTTGAACGCGTTGTCTTCAGCGCCATGGCCGTAGATCACTTCGATGTTGCCGCGTCGTTGTTCGGTCCACAGGCCGTGGGCCGAGACCTGGCCTGCGAACAGCGCGGCGATGAGCACGAGGGTTTTGCCGTATTGCATGGGGGCTTCCTTTTACAGGTTGAGGGTCAGGCTGACAGTGAAGTTGCGCGGCTCACCGGGGTTGACCCAGTAATTGCTGTAGGAGCGCTCGTAATACTTCTCGTCGAAGACGTTGTTCAGGTTCAGCCCGACGGTGACGTTGTCGCTGGCCTTGTAATGGGCGAGCAGGTCGACGGTCTGATAAGCCGGCAATTCGAAATCGCTGCCGGACTCCCCCGAGCGGTCGCCGACATAAGTGAACGCTGCGCCGACGTCCGAGCCGCGCAAATGACCGTCCTGAAACTCATAAACACCGAGCAGACTGCCACTGCGTTTGGCCACACCGAGGATGCGGCTACCGGTGGGAATCGTCGCGTCGCCCTTGGTCACTTCGGCGTCTATGTAAGCGAACGCGCCGATCACCCGCAGCGCATCGGTCACTTGCCCGGTCACTTGCCAATCGAAGCCACGACTGCGCGCCTTGCCCATGGCCCGGCTGGTATCCGTGCCCGGATCGAGGGCGAGGACGTTTTCCTTGTCGATGTGAAAGAAGGCGAGGGTGCTGCTCAGGCGTTCGTCGAACAGTTCGTTCTTGATGCCGACTTCGTAGCCGACACCTTCTTCGGGGTCGAAGGATTTGCCGGAGGCGTCGAGGCCGTTGTTCGGTTTGAACGAGGTCGAGGCGTTGGCGAACAGGCCGGTTTTCGGCGTCAGTTGATAGAGCAGACCGGCGCGTTGGGTGAGCGCGTCATGACGCTGGCTGCTCTTGGCGTTACGGCTGTGATCGTCGATGCGCTGATCGAAATGCTCGAAACGCGCACCGATCATCCCGCGCAGTTTGTCGCTGAAGACCACTTGATCCTGCAGGTTCAAGGCATGGCTTTCGACGTGTTCGAAGAAGTCCGTGCCCGAGCGAGCGCCGTCGGGTTTCGGCTGACCATAGATCGGCTTATAGATGTCGATGGCGTAACGGCCACCGGCAATGGTGGTGACGCGTTCGTTCTTGCGGAAGTTTTCGTATTCGCTGCCGATCAGCAGTTCGTGCTGCCACGGGCCGAGGTCGAAGAGGCCGCGCAATTCCAGTTGGGTGATGCTGTCGTGCCAGTTGGTATCGCGTTCGCGATAGCGGCGGTTGACGGTGTGACCGTCGGCATTCAACGGGCGAGATTCGGAAGCGTCGCCCCAGAGTTTGCCTTCTTTGTAATGGCTGGCCAGACGCAGTTTCCAGCTGTCATTGAGGTGATGTTCGAGGGTCGCCTGCAGCAAGTTGTTGTGGTTGTCGATGTTGCCGTCATTGGGCTCGCCGAGGAAAGTCGAGCGCGAGACGCCGCTCCACTTGTTGTTCGGCGCAACGATGCCACGATCAAAGGTGGAGCTGTGCCGGACGATTTCGCTCTCAATCAACAGCGACGTGTCCGGGTTCAATTGCCAACTGATCGAGGGTGCGACGAAGAGGCGCTGGCTGTCGACGTGATCGCGAAAGCTGTTGTTGTCTTCGACCGCGAGGTTGATCCGCGAGAGCACATTGCCCTGATCATCCAGCGGCGTGTTGACATCCAGGGCGGTGCGGTAGCGGTCCCAACTGCCGGCGCTGGTTTGCAGGGTGGTGAAGGCTTCGGGCTGCGGTTTCTTGGTGACGATGTTCACTGTGCCGCCGGGATCGCCTCGACCATAAAGGCTGGCCGCCGGGCCTTTGAGCACTTCGATACGTTCGATGTTGGCCGCGTCAGGCGTGCTCGGATAACCGCGATTGGCGCTGAAGCCGTCCTTGTAGAACTCCGACGTGGTGAAGCCGCGCACGCTGTATTCGTAGAGGGTGAGGCCGCCAAAGTTGTTTTGCTTCGACACGCCACCGGCAAAATCCAGTGCGCGCTCGACGCTGGTACTGCCCAGATCCTTGAGCACGCTGGCGGGCACCACACTGATCGCTTGCGGGATATCGCGAATCGCCGTGTCGGTTTTGGTCGCGCTGGACGAGCGGGTGGCGCGGTAGCCTTTGACCGGTCCGGTCGGGGATTCGTAGTCGGAGATGACGCTGATGGCGTCGAGTTCGAGGGGTTTGGGTTCTTCAGCGCAGGCTGGATCGACCAGCAAACCGAGGCTAAGGCCCAGCAGGGAGGCCTTTGTTCGAGACGACATGTTATGTTGTTCCAATTATCAAAATTGAAACAATATAACATGCCTGTTGAGAATGTCTTTTATCCGCGCTGTCGGCGCGAAAAAAGTTTTACTCTTCTTTTTCCTGCACTGGCGCCGGTGGTGGACGCAAGCCGATTTCAGCGGTGAGTTTCAGTTCCTTGCCGTTACGCATCACCTGAATCGTCACTTTGTCAGTCGGTTTGATCCGCGCGACCTGGTTCATCGAACGGCGACCATCACCGGCCGGTTCGCCATCGATGCTCAGAATCACGTCGCCCAGTTGCAGGCCGGCCTTCTGCGCCGGGCCATCGCGGAAGATCCCGGCAACGACAATCCCCGGACGTCCGGACAAGCCAAACGACTCAGCCAGCTCCTGAGTCAGCGGCTGCACTTCAATCCCCAACCAGCCGCGAATCACCTGGCCGTGCTCGATGATCGACTTCATCACTTCCATCGCCAGTTTCACCGGGATGGCGAAACCGATGCCCTGCGAGCCACCGGATTTGGAGAAGATCGCCGTGTTGATCCCGGTGAGGTTGCCGTTGGCGTCGACCAGCGCGCCGCCGGAGTTGCCCGGGTTGATCGCTGCGTCGGTCTGGATGAAATCTTCGTAGTTGTTCAGGCCCAACTGATTACGCCCGGTGGCACTGATGATGCCCATGGTCACAGTCTGGCCAACGCCGAAGGGGTTGCCGATGGCCAGCGCGACGTCGCCGATGCGAATGTTGTCGGAGCGGCCGACGGTGATGGCCGGCAGGTTTTTCAGGTCGATCTTCAAGACCGCGAGGTCGGTTTCCGGGTCGCTGCCGATCACCCGTGCGAGGGTTTCGCGGCCATCCTTCAGCGCCACAACGATTTGGTCGGCACCGCTGGTCACGTGGTTGTTGGTGAGGATGTAGCCTTCCGGGCTCATGATCACGCCGGAGCCGAGGCTCGATTCCATGCGCTTTTGCTTCGGCGAGTTGTCACCGAAGAAGCGGCGGAACTGCGGATCTTCAAACAGCGGATGCGCCGGTTTGTTGATGACTTTGGTGGTGTACAGGTTAACCACCGACGGCGCGGCGATGGTCACTGCGTCCGCATAGGACACCGGCCCCTGCTGCACGCTGGTGGTTTGCGGAGCCTGTTGCAGGTTGACGTCGAGGCTCGGCAGCCCGACCCACTGCGGGTAACGCTGAATAATCAACAGAGCGATAAGCACGCCGGCCAACAGCGGCCAACCCATAAAACGCAGCGCCTTGAGCATTAAGCACGTCCTGGAAAAGTTGCAGGCGGGGTCAGACCGCCCATAATGTCGCGCATTATACGAGGCCGCGCGTGCCTCTGAACGGGATATTTAGGAGTCTTTCATGGCCGTTGCCCTCAGCACCCTCGTCGAAGAAGCCGACCGTTATCTTGGCGCTGCAAAAATTGCCGATTATTGCCCCAACGGCTTGCAGGTCGAGGGCCGACCGCAGGTGATGCGCATCGTCAGTGGCGTCACCGCCAGTCAGGCGTTGCTCGATGCTGCTGTCGAAGCCGAGGCCGATCTGGTGCTGGTGCACCACGGTTATTTCTGGAAAGGCGAGAACCCGTGCATCACCGGCATGAAGCAGCGCCGACTGAAGACCCTGCTCAAGCACGACATCAGTCTGCTTGCCTACCACTTGCCGCTGGACCTGCACCCGGACGTCGGCAATAACGTGCAACTGGCGCGTCAACTGGACATCACCGTCGAAGGCCCGCTGGCCCCGGATAATCTGAAGATCGTCGGTCTGGTGGGGTCGTTGGACGAACCGGTGAACGCCCGTGATTTTGCCCGTCGAGTGCAAGAACGCATGGGGCGTGAACCGCTGCTGATCGAAGGTAGCGGCATGATTCGCCGGGTCGGCTGGTGCACCGGTGGTGGTCAGGGCTACATCGATAACGCCATCGCTGCCGGCGTTGATCTGTTCATCAGCGGCGAGGCCTCCGAGCAAACCTTCCACAGTGCCCGGGAAAACAACATCAGCTTCATTGCCGCCGGCCACCATGCGACCGAACGTTATGGCGTGCAGGCGCTCGGTGATTACTTGGCGAAGCGTTTCGCCGTCGAACACATCTTCATCGACTGCCCGAATCCGATCTGAAAACCACCGCATTTCCCTGTAGGAGTGAGCCTGCTCGCGATAGCTTTGTCACATCCAGGATAGCAGTGACTGACACACTGCTATCGCGAGCAGGCTCACTCCTACAGGGGGTGGGTGCCCAAACGAGTGGGCATATTCATATACCCTTTCGATCTAGTTGGCGTCCTGATTAGAAGAGGTCGCTGTGCTAGGATTCCCCGCTCGAACACGGCCCGCTGGCCGTTCATAAGAAAGCTTTCGTGAGTAGCCATGGTCGACAAACTGACGCATCTG